>QNBT01000001.1 GCA_003644205.1 Planctomycetota bacterium
ATGAACAACCGGATTACCCCCAAACTTTGTGACGTTAATAAAAACCAACGGAGAGGGCGGGATTCGAACCCGCGGTGCGGGTGTTTACCCACACGACGGTTTAGCAAACCGTTGCCTTAAGCCACTCGGCCACCTCTCCAACTTACTTCACAGTAAGGGGTTACAAATTTTAAAAGAAATATTATTTTCCGACCCTACAACCTTGACTACAACCAAATTATACTTTACTATATAACTGTACTTTTTGATTTTATAGTTGTAGTTAAGGATGTTACTCATGGCAAAATCCAATTCTAAAAGAAAAACACGTTCCGACAAATTTCCACTTACCTTACATCCAACAGGCCAATATTGCAAGAAAATTAGGGGCAAGTTGTATTACTTTGGAACAGATAAGCAACAAGCCTTGCAGCGATACCTTGAGCAGGCGGCAGACTTGCGTGCTGGCCGAAGGCCTAAATCCAACTCCTGTAGTAGGTTGACCCTTAAGACTCTATGCAACCTTTACTTGGAACACCAAGAAGCAAGGGTCTTAGCAGGTGAGATCAAATCGCGTCAGCTTTATGACCAAACCCTGCTTCTTCGAGTTTTTGTTAAATATTTCGGCCCAAACCGCATGGTTTCGGATGTTTTAACTCTGGACTTACAGAATTTTCGAGCATCGCTGATAAAAAAGGGCAAATCTGTCAATAACTACATAAGTGCAATTAAGGCAATGTATAACTGGGCGGTGGATAATGAAGTAATTGATACCATTCCAAATTTGAAAGCAATCAAAAAAGTTCCTATAGCCAAAGGAAAGAAACCGATTCTTACTCCAGCTCAAATTAAAAAATTACTTGAGTATGCCAATCCTCAAATGAAAGCTATGATTTGGATGGGGTTAAACTGTGGTTTCGGCTGCACAGATTGTGCTGAATTACCGTGGGAGAATCTTGATCTAAATGCGGGTCGTGTGAATTTTGCTCGAACTAAAACTGGTGTGGATCGCAATCTGCCATTATGGAAAGAAACGGTTAGATGCTTAAAGGCGATACCAAAAATAAACAAACGTGTCTTTAATACTAAACAGGGTGACAACTGGGTTTGTGTGAAGCAAAAGCAGGCAGCAGACGGAACAATAAAGCTAATAAGTTATAATGGCATCAGTTCAGAATTCTCTAAGCTCCTTAAAAAAGCAGGCATCAAAACTACAAAAGGCGTTGGCTTTTATACGTTGCGAAGAACTGCGGCGACATTGGCCGCAAAGTCAGGCGATCCTTTTGCGGTACAGAGATTACTTGGTCATGCGGATTTAAAAATGGCTACAACTTACGTTCAGGATGTTTCAGAGCAAACAGACCGTGTTATCAATAACAGCCGCAAGCTCATAATCCAAGATGGTTCTTAACCTTTGGGAAACGCCGGGGCCGGCAGGCACGGGTGCATTCCTTTTGGAACGGTTTTACCTTTTTGTACTCAAGGTATTGGTTCAGGCTTGATCTTTTAATCCGGTAATGGCCTTTTTGAGCAATTTTGCCGTTGCTTTCAACAATATTGACAGCTTCAAGTTCGCCACTGCGGATTAACCGATAGACAATAGATTTAGAGATTTTTAGTTCTGAGGCTATTTCATTGACAGTCAGCCAATCTGATGCAGAGAATCTGCGGGTGGTTTGGAGCATATCAAAGAACCGCCCCATGTGGGTGAGCAGGTCCCGGCATACTGAGCAATTTGTGTTATTGCTTCTTTTGGGGTTATTCAAATTGTCTGACTTTTCTGTAAACATGATGTAACTGTTTATCGCTGCTGAAATAAACATGGCCTTTTATATTTATTCATTAACCCTGTAATAAAGCACTTGCCAGCGGGACAGAATCGTCTCAGCAAAGGGTGTTCGCACTCGACAAACATAGGGTTTTCGGTGGCAAATGCGACTATGGCTTTCATCTTTTGACAATCATTGGTTGGATTAGGTCTGTCTGATTACGTACCATTGTGCCATAGCGACCAATGGCCGCGAGTTCTTTCCAGTCAAAACTTGTTTCAGTTTGCTTATTCATAATCTCAGCTCTGACTTTTATTGGCACTTGGTATACCAGCAATTATCACATACATTGCAGCCTTCCTGTCTTCTGAGAGGGTAGCCGCATTCAGGGCATTTATTTGTGGGGACAACTCTTGCATATTCACAATTTCCCTTTAAGGTCTCTAAGGCTTCCTCCAGGGCCGCAGCTATAGCATCGGCACAGGAAACTACAGAAATATCTTTGTTAGTCTTTCGGCGTGCAATCGTTGAAAGACAGCGTATACCCTTTAACTGTTCTATAAGTTCTCTGGGATCTACACCCGACCTTAACCCTATAGAAACACTTCTACATAACCCTTCTGTTTGTGCGGCACAGCCGCCACCACCGCCACCGCCAGCTTTTCCAAGACAGGCAAATACCTCACAAAGGCCGTATGCATCCCAGTTAACCGTTACGAAGAGTGTGCCGCAGCCTGTGCGATATTTGGTTGTCTGACCTTTGTTCTGGCGGGCTCTCGGTCTTGGAGAAATCATGTTCGTAAGAGGCTGAACCGTTTTATGAGCAGTAGTAATAATTTGATGTTCACGTGCGCCATCCCTATAGACTGTAATGCCTTTACAGCCAAGCTCGAAAGCTAATTTGTAGGCCTTATCTACATCAGTAACAGCAGCGTTTTTGCTCAAATTTATTGTCTTGCTGACTGCTGCGTCACAGTGCTGCTGAAATGCAGCCTGCATTTTGACGTGCCATTCAGGGGCGATCTCTAACGCGGTTACAAAAACACGCTTGATTTTTTCAGGAATTCCCTCGATATTCTTCAGGGTGCCTTGTCTGAGTATCTCCTCTATCAGGCCAGGTTGATAGAAGCCCTGGTCTTTTGCTACCTGCTCAAACACAGGGTTAACAATGACGGTTGTTTCTCCTTCTACTTTTCGTTCGTACACCAGTGAATAAACTGGCTCGATGCCGCCAGAACAGCCTGCGATAATGCTTATCGTGCCGGTCGGAGCTATGCACGTAACAGAAGCGTTGCGAATGTTTATGCTCTTTTGAGTTCGCCATGTGCTCTGGTCCCAGTTTGGAAAAGCCCCTCGTAAATTGGCAAGGGCAGTACTCGCCTGGCGTGCGTCCTCGTTGATAGATTTCATAAGAGATGCTGCGAATTTAACTCCACGTTCTGAATCGTAAGGTATACCAAGCAGAAACAAACAGTTTGCAAAACTCATAACGCCCAGGCCGATTTTGCGATTTTCCTGTGCCAGGCGGAGGGTCTCTTCGACCGGGTAATCAGACACATCAATGGTATTGTCCAGAAACCGCACCGCCAATCTGACAGTCTGGGCCAGCGCGGACCAATCCATCCTTGCTCTGCCGTTAAGAGATGTTACGAATTTGGCAAGATTGATACTGCCCAGTGTGCAGGCTTCGTAAGGTAGCAGCGGCTGCTCACCACAAGGATTAGTGGCTTCTATCTGGCCAAGCAAAGGAGTCGTATTATCACGGTTTGCTCTGTCAATAAAGCAGATGCCCGGCTCACCTGTGGCGCGGGCATTTACAACGATCATATCGAAGATTTCTTTGACGGTATAGAACTCGCCTTTTGCCTGGTCTTCCGGCAGTAAATCGTCAATGGTATAGGAGCTTATGTTTACAGAGTGAGGAATAACATATCTTTTCCTGGTACGGGGATTAACCACAATGTGTGGGATATAAGGGATTTCCATGAGCTTTTTCATAAACGCATCTGGGACTTTTACGGAGATGTTGAAGTTGGTAAAAGCAGCGGTGTCTTGTTTCGCATTCAAGAATTTTAGAATGTCAGGGTGCTCAACGGACATCATTCCCATATTCGCACCCCGGCGAAAGGCACCCTGTTGTATGGCACTTGTGGTTTCAGAGAGAACCCGCCAAAAACTTATAGGCCCTGATGTTGTACCCCCGCTTGATGTAACGATATCTCCAGTTGGCCGAAGTCTATCAAACGAAAATCCTGTGCCGCCTCCGGCCTTCTGAATTAGAGCGGTTCGCTTAACAGTCTCGAATATGCCTTCTATACTGTCCTCAATAGGTAAAACAAAGCAGGCACTGAGCATGGCATTTTCCCGGCCAGCGTTCATCAGGCAAGGTGAGTTAGGTAAGAATTTCAATTCAACCATCATCTTGTAGAATTTTTCCGTCCACTCCTGGCAATCACAGCCGTATTGCTTCTCAGCCTGGGCAACATGTTCTGCTACACGCCAGAACATCTCTTCAGGTTTTTCATTGTTGCGGAGATAACGTTTCTTTAGAATTGACCTTGCCAGTGGCGATAAGGTGAGTTTTTGTCCAAATTCCCTTTGTGACAGCGTTCTTGTGGACCCCTTATTTCGAGTTATTTCTGTTTCTGAGCTTATTGTATTTTGTTTTGTTTCCATCTTTCCTAATCATTTCCAAAATAGTCACTTACCAATTTGAATCCAATCCTCGTTCTCGTTTGACCCTGTATCGTAGAATCAACCTTTCGTTGTATCCTCTCCATTACCGTTTCGCTTTCGCAGACGACAAGCAAACGCTCAATACCCGCTCCTAAAGCGTTTACTGCATTAATTTCCTCGTATTGCTCACTAAGCGCGATTTCGATTCCCAGCCTTGTGGCGTCGTTTAGAATTATCAGCAAATCCAGACACGTGGTACCAATGGTTGCCTCAACCTCCGCCGTGTAGCCGTGAACCTCGTACCATTCCTTCAGGTTCTTCTGATAGTAAATATGTTTTACGCCGCCTCGTCCTCTCGGTCCTTGAGTTATGCCTATTGCCTTGAGATATGCCGTACCCTTTGGCATTATCTGAAGCAACTTTTTCCTGCGACCCCGTCTGTTCGTCGGCAGCTCCACCTCGTCAGCCAGATGCGCCTGTTTAAGCTCTTCTCTGCATTTCTTTCCCTTGTATGAGCTAAGCCCGACCGCTTTATAGAGGGATGTCATGCACAGGTGAGGCTTTCGCCGGGCCATAGCCAGCATGTCCTCGGAGTCCCTCGATATGCGTACATTTTCCCGGGTACCTTCATTCTCTTGAGCATGAGTTTCACGAGTCGCAGATGATTTGTTGTCAAACAGGGGCACTCTCTGTTTCCAGTACAGGCCCCTAAATCCCGTGTTCGTGTGTGGTTGGTTTTCTTTTCTCATTGTTTCATTATTTTCGTTATTCATAAGTTATGTCCCCGCATGCCTCGTATTTCATCTTGTATCTGATCGTTATGTGCTCGATTCATGGTGTCACCTGCAACACAAAAGGTTTTTTGATTCTGCCGGCGAGCCGGACTATGGCTTCACCAACTTGCAGCTTATGAAATTCAGCGGCTTGATCGGCGTCCAGAAGCCCCAGCGACTTGACACTATCTTCGATGTCTTTGCCGTGACCCTGGCTAAAGCAGACTTTGCTATAAGAACAACTTTTGGCACTGTCCGCGAGCAAGGCAGGCTGGCATTCACCAATGAGGAAGCCCACTCCAAATTCTCTGCCAAAAGCCAAGATGGTGCTCATGTTTGATATCGCCTGCTGCGACTGCTCACGATATTTGGGCACTAACCTTTTTGCCTCGTCAAACACCGCCAAAGTGCGTAATGTTCCTCCTCTTTCTTCGTTTTCTATGCGGTGGCAGATAATCTGTGTGAGAAAAGTTTCGGTAAAGAAAGACTGGGCGTCCTGCTTCAACTGTGCCATCTCGAAGACCACATGATGGGCCAGTATCTCGGCCAGCGGATAACCTTGTGAGCACTCTATGATTTTTCCCAGGGCATTGCACAGGCTCTCGATTCTATTCTGGATACGCACAAACCACCTGTATTCCTCGGAGCGACGGTCCACCTTCTTGGTAAGGTCAAGCCACTTTAGATAATCACGCAGGTCGAACAGAGACGGGTAAATGCCGTGCTCGGTGTCGTACCTGCGATAGAGTTGCAGAAGATATTTGTATGTGAGGTTCTCGGTACTCATGCCCCCGTAAAACCCGGCTGAGTTTGCAAAGACAGATGCAAGAATTCCGGCCCACTGGTGCCAGCTCCGAATCGGCGGCTCCAGGGGATTCCAGTGGAAATCATTACCAGGAAGCTTGAACTGCCACACTTCGGGGAATAACATAGTGAGGTCTTGATAATCCCGCTTAATGTCGAAGACCATAATCCTAACCATCATAGCGATAGAACTTGCGAGCAAAATCAATTGCTTCAAAAGTCGCCGTATGAAGGTTGTTTTGCCTGAGCCGATGCGGCCGGAAACATAGGTTCCCTGAACAAGTTCGGGTCTGAAAAGACCAAACTCGCACTCTGAGTTTCTGATTTGTCCGAGTGGCAGTTCGCCTCTGGCCTGGTCTGCATCAATCGGGGGAGCAAAAGCATCCGGATCTACCATTTGTTCAACGGCACGCCTGAACAGATATTCGCGGGCGACTTCGGCGATGCGTTGATTTCCCGTATATTGGACTGAAAGAAGCAAACCCTTTACAGTCTCGTCCTCCTCGACCCTGCCAGCAGCCGCAAGTGACGCCAGCGTGGACAAAGAGGGTGCACCGGTATTCATCTTGCGGTTTTTATTTTTGAAATGGCTGTAACTTCCTTTTCTTTTCATTGACACAATCTCCTTAGAAATCTCCGTTTAATTACCACCAATCGTCTGAGTCATCGTCCTCATCTTCTTCATCCTCATCACCTTTGTCGGACGGATTTACCTGTTCATCTTCTTTGTTGCTTTCCGCGTGTGGCTCTTCCTGTTCGGTCTCTGCAACGGCACCTGACTTTTCGGCCTCCATCTCAGCGAGCACTCTTTCTGTGTTCCTCTTTTCCTCTATCAATTCCTGCCATGTTTTTGGGTCAAGGTCATGCAGGTACTCAAGCCACTTGTCCTGATTATTGGAATAGAACCCGGCTTTTTTGAGTTCATCGTGCTCGTAACGGCACCGCTGCAAATCACCTTCCTCCCAGACTCCGTACTTGCTGCACTGGGCACAGACAGAATAGAGAACCTCTTCACCCGTCTCCGGGCAGTAGTTTCTGCCAGGGACGCCTCCGGAGTGTCCTCGTCGCCCCGACATTTTCATGTACTTATTTGATGAGCGTGGTCTGTAAAAGCCCGGCATGGTTTAAGCCTCCAAAAATTTTCTAAGCGTCTCGAAATCAAGGTTCAGCCGGGCATCTTGTTCCCGCATTACCAGCTCCACCATTGTTTGAAGAAGCCTCCTGAGAATGTCTCTGTGGTCCTGAACAAGACCCGTAAGATTCTCGTCTCTGGCCAGCGAAAGTTCCTTTACCATCATCCTCGTCTCTTCCCAGGCCCTCCTGACACTTTCCTCTTCTATAGAACTCGCAGACCGAAACGAGAGCAGCTTTCCCAGACGCAGGCTTTGCCTGTGATCTTCAACTCTCTTTTGAAATAATTTCGGCATCTGCTTGACCAGTTCAGGGAATGCCCCGGCCAGAATCCTGGCGAGTTCGACTTGGTGCTCGCTGAAGCGAAGTAAAAGCCAATGGACCAAATGCTTATCTGTGTCCTTGCCAAGGGCAGCAAGCAGGTTGGTTACGAGTTCCGTCAGGTCCAGCTCAACGTTGTATTCGCCGACTCTAAAACCACCTATATTATCTTTCATTTTAGTCACCTTTAATTATCCAGAGCCAAACTCTCACAAGCATCGCAGCCGCTACGCAGGCGAGCACCCAGCGGCAAAGGTTGGCACCGCTCAAATGTACCAGAACCAGAGGCACGCCGTTGACAACAGTAAAGGAGGCAGCAACCAGGGCAATGGAAACCAGGAGGCAATCAACAAGTATGTTGCCGGTAAGTTCCACCTCCATACCCATCATGACCAGTGCGGTTATACCCGTGCACAACACGAGCGAAAAGGCAGATGGAATGCCTGCACCGTGCATAAACCGGACTACTCCAAAATAGCCGAGCAAGGGCACAGTCACGAGCACAATGCCCCATCGCAGAGACTGCTTTGCCAGTACCCACGGATTCGGTCTACCGTCGACTGCCCCTGGCCTGCGGCGTACCTTTATCGCAAGCCAGAGACAAACCAGTAATGTCACTATTTCGAGCACCATTTTTTTGTAGTTCCCGATTGATCTACTTTTTCGACACCGCTTTGGTCCACTTCAGATTATTTGAAGAGCGTTTTTTCATAAGCCTGTAAAAGCCTGTCGCTCATATAGCTATTAGTCCTGGCTTTCTATCCGCTCAGTCTCTCCGAATACGATTGAACCCAAAACAAAGGCGCCAACGCGAGCGGATATAAAGGAAGCACCACTACAACAAGTAAAATGCGAATGGGAATGCTTACTTTAACGGCCATCACCAGACCTAATCCAGCTAACCACACGCCAAACAGGGCGAAAACGCCCAATAACGCTAACACTCCCAGGAAAATCAACCACACTTCTATAACGAATTCAGTGCACTTTGTCCGGGACTCCTGCCTTCCTGATGTTCCCCGTGCCCTTGTGTCACGCACGGTCCCTGCCGAATCGCCGAAAACGGCCCGCTTGATTTCTTTGCTGGCATGCCTGACTCCCCTGACTTCCTTTACGGTGCTATCCCATTCCACCTGTCCGTCGTAGATGTCCGTATTTCTTTCGGGACCTCTCCCGGTGCTTACCGCATCTTCCCAGTCCACTCTTTCATAATCGCCATTCATTGTTCTTCTTCCAATCGCCATGACCTCCAATGCCGTTCTGGCCACAGAACCGGCAGTAGCGTCTTGCTTTCATGGTCCAGTCGTGCCAGCCCGGGACTTCTCCGTTAGCATCGTAGTGCATCCACAGTGACCGCCGTTGCTTTCCTTGAAGCAGACGCCAGAACGTATGCATAAAGCCTCCTGTAACCGAACACAGGACGCCGCCGTCTGATCCCGGCCTTTCTTCCATCCAGTCGTTGTTCAACCTTTCGTTTTGCTCTTGCTCGGCCGTCCGCGAGAGTTCCTTCAGGGCGTGTCGCCAGTCGAGGTCGCCGAAACATACCGTGCACTTTTTGCAACCGCATAAGCTCAACTTCATATCCCCGCCAATGGCCACGGCACGGCTTTTCGTATAAGCAGTCCCACCTGTCAGCGCGAAGTGGACACGGTTACACCTGCGGGCCAGCACTTCGGTACCGACGACCGCCGGATCGTTATCCGTAGAATTGATAATGATGTCGCTCGACATCGCAGCCTCAGCAGCAATCCTGTCGCTTATTGTCCCTACTATAGGAATCACAATAGAACCCGGGTCCAGTGCCAGGGCCAGCTTCGCCAGCTCTTCAGCTTTTGGCTTCCCCACAGAGGATTTGGGCAGGAGCATCACGTCACGATTCGCTTCTTCAACCAAATCGGCGTCAATAAAAAACTTACCTCCTCTTCTGCCAATGCCGCTTTTCGCCAGTTCGATTTGCACCTTGGACTGCAAGCGTCCACAACCGACCAGGGCAACTCGCAGTTCCTCCGCCCTGTTAAGGATTGCCTGGCCTCTGGCCATATCCCCTTCACCAAGACGTGCTATGAGACGGCTACGGTCAGCCATTTCCTGCTGATTATCATGGTATTTATCATCTGCTTTCGATGTATTCTTCCGTCCGGCCTCCATGTTTTGAAGCGGCCACAGCGGGCCTACCGACAATGCACCCATTCCTGGTCCCGGCGTTTTAAGCACGTCGACCGGTTCGAATTGCTCACCTTCCCTCAACCAGCCCTCTGCCATTAACATCCCCTGTGCCCTGTACAGGTGTAAGAGCCCTGCAAACAAGATACCCGCTTCATCCACAGCGGAAGCATATCTCTGCGATTCACTGTCCTTTAGATTGGAGACGCCATATGACACAATAAGCGGGAACCCACCTGCGCGGCTGACCTTACGCAGAAACCTGACCAGCTCCTTATCATCTGTGACATACATGGTGGAATGATGCAGAAACTCCTGACTTCGTTCTCTCCGCAGCACACCCATCTCGCACACTGCAACTTTTGCGCGCCACCGTTTCCCGAACTCAAGAATCAGGCTGTCAAAAGTCACAGATGGTATATTGATAGAGTTTCGCACAAGCATAATCCTTTTCCTTTCCAGCGGGGAAGAGCGGGAAGCATGCCGTCCCTGGGCCGCCCACAATAACCCCGCATAAACAGCGCTCAGTCATTTCTAAAACGCGTGGCTTCACGCTCCCTTTTTAGTCTATCTTCCTCCGTTTCCTTAATCTTTCTGGCAGCCTCCTGATGTTCGAACTCTATAAGCCTGGGCGACGCAACCTCCACGTTTATCATGTGCTCCGGACTACAGGCCCGGGGCATAGCCAGAGCAGCCTTCACCAATCCGGTTCCTACGCTATGCCTCCATGTCGCCAGTTCGTTTTTCATCAGGCAAATGCTGGACTGTTCTTTCTGTGTTTTCATTTTCTGCTCCTATGTTAAAAGTATCCTTTCTTTGTCACGTTCTTTCACAACAAAATATGGCCAATTGCCTAAAACCCTTCGACAAACGCCCGCACAAAAAGTCAAGATACTAAGCTCATCGAAGCCTGTCTTAACTTGTACACACCTATTATAAAAGTTCTGCATACCCAAAGACGACTGAAATGCGGCTGAAACTTTTTCTACACCGTACAGTAAAGTTTAAATAAATTGCGATACCAAAATACTCCGGGTGATATAATCATGGCGTGGGCTTACTTCACACCAACCTTGAGGAATCTTGATGTTTATCTGGTAGACGGGTATCTCCCTGCAAGGGACATACTCATAAGGCTTGCTGAGCAGTCTGCGGAGGCTCCTGCACTCAAGAGCAACATAGTTACACGAGCACCCTATAGCTGGGACGACTGGGACGAGGATGCCATTTACGAAAAACTGGCATACAACACAAGAAAGGTATTCTGTGCCGCCAGACCTCCAGGAAAACGCATATCAGTATGGAGCGAGGCGTGGCTTTTGAAACCTGAACAGTGGCCCCCGGAATTTGAATTGAAGGAACAAAAGGGGGACATGTCAAATCGGAGACTGCTGGTAACTCTCTACGAAGACTGTGCCTTTGGAAAAAAGTGCCTGACGAATCTGGTCAAAAAAAGCAGGCTTGACGTTATACCAGCGAAAGACTACCGCGACCATGAGGCGTTTAAGCATAAGGGTGAAGCCTTGCTTGAGGATATAAGCCTTCCGTTCATAGCACCGTGCCTTGTGGCAGGCGAGAGGATCCAGGCACAGGACTGCGAATACAGAGCTTTTGGAATATAAGCGACAAACTTATCGCAAACGGGAAAACATGAAATACTTTTTTGAGAAGGACCTGTCCAGCCCCAAACCTTTCTTAAATTTTTCCCCGAAGAGATACTTACGAAACTCACCGCCGCAAAACCTTTGTAACGCTGAAAGCTGCTGGTCTACCTTGTTTTCTTGAGCCTTCCTAAGTTGCACATTTTTCCTTAACTCTTCCTTCCAAACTTCCTTGAACACTTCATCCAGGGACACTCGCACCCCAAGTTTTTTTACCAAGCAAAGAAGCATATCAACTGCCTCTGATCCTATTGTCTTACCAGGGCATATTATTGACTCGTGCCTTTTTTCATCCAAATCAATCCAAAACAGATATTTTTCTTTTTTGTGTTCCTCTTTGCTAATGCTGCTAACAATATGGCAATTGCCCCCTGTCCATACTTCATATTGCGGTTTTGCTGCCAGCGAAACCGTGGCCTCCGCCGACTCTAAATTCGCGGCCCTTGCTTCCATATACAATTTGGGAAGATGGCGCAGTAGTGCTGCAAGTAATTCCCCGCTTGCCTCTGTACCTGCTGCGATTTTTCCGATACGGCCTTCAAGGCGGAAAAGGGAAGGCATTTTACCTTGTGGTTCGCAGAAGAGTTTTGCTACTGTTCCGATGACAATCCTCGATACCCTGTCCACTCCTGCTTCTTCGGCGAAGCCCAGGCCAGTCCGAACGTAAAGAAGCAATGCTTCTGAAGCCATTTTTGCTGGTTCCCTGCCCTTCCACTGTTTGACCCACTGGGCAAATGCTTCCCACACCCCTGTGAAAGAATGTTCTTCCTCCGGGTAATATCGTTTGATAAACATCTCAGCAGCCTGGTGGATGCCGGCCATTAGCTTCTCTGTTTCTGTTGCTTTGTGCATCTAACTTACTTCCATATCAAGGGATTGCTTTTCCGACCCTGTCTGCTGCTCCTGCAACCAGAGCAGACGCTGATCAACATCCGGGTGTAAATACCCCGCCCAGCCTAAATTCCATATCATCTTCAAGATATCCGCCGAGCCCCCCCGGCGCATGTGGCGACCTTGCAACCGTTGCTTCTTCGCATCGATGAAAATCTCTTGCTCTTTCAGTTTCTGCAAAGCGGACATAAGAGGCTGTGCTGTTCCAATCTTCCGTGCAGCGTACAGGTCTGCCTGCCGTTCCTGTTCGTACAAGTCTTCTGCCAGATCCATAAATCGTGGGGCCCAAGGCGCGAATATTGCGAACAATTCTCTCCAAGTGCTCTTTTTCATCAAGGTGGCATGGCCACACTCGTGCCATAACAAGGCTTCCAGTTCCTCCCGCGACAAATCCTTTTGCGCACCAACTGTTATCCACAAAAGGTATTTCCTTTTCAACGCCGCGGCTCTTTCAACTTCCATATTGATCCTCGGAACAGGGACTAAAGCCACCTGTAAGACATCGACTTTAAGTGTGCTTCTGAGACAATCCAGTGGTTCATTTGGCAAATCGGACATTTCGAGGCTCTTTCCCGCCTGCCTTCCAAACCTCACTTTTCTCTGCATCGCTAGATGTTCTCTTATTGCTTGAACGATCGTCATCGCCAGGGGTGCACCAATCAAACACGTCAGCAGAAACGCCTCAATAGCTGCTCCGCGTCCTCGCAGGGGCACTATCAACGGCCAGTGCCACCAGCAACCCAGCGCCCATGTTACCCCAAAAGCCCCGGCAACGCTTTCCACCAGGGTTATAGATAAGTACACAGCGCCTGAGTAGCAAAACGCCGTGAAAACCAAGAGATTTGTCCATGTCCAAAACCGATGTCGCTGCACCGCACGCTGGAAATCTTCCGCGTCATTCTGCTCTGAGAGGGATTCGTAACGGGTCGACGGTGCTGCGTAGTAATCCCCGAGTCTCCTCACGCCTTCCAGTTCAGGCAGGGTTTTAAGCAGGAAGCGAAGGCTCAGACCTTGCGAGAGCAGAATAAATATTACCACTGCCATTTGAAAAACCCTCACCACATCTTCGGCAGCGGCGGAAGGCAACGACAGCAAGTATCTACCAAAACCGTACATCAGCACCATAAGGGCCGGTACACATACCATTTGGCACCAAACTCCATATGTTCCTTGGAACCGTGTTTTCCAGTGGTACCTATGGGGCAAGGCGCACACGGACATTATCCAGCCCGAGACCGCTAAATTGAAGCCCCCACCTAAAAGGAAGACCAGACCAATCCATCTTCCGACGGGCCGGAGCAAAAACCATAAAAAATGAACAATAAAAGGGGCACGGCTCAGAACCCATTTTGTGCCCATCACGGATTCATAAGCTGGAAGCAGGCTGCTGGTCACCAGCAACATACCTCCGGCGATAGTTATACCCAACGATAGCCTGTGTATGGTACACCAATACCACATATCCGCCCGCGACGGCAATACTATCTCGTGGGAGATAGAACCGTCCGAGTCCAAACGCTCCCATAGTAAGTGTTCCACCTTTGTGCAGTGCCTGTTCATGCCCTGCGGAACTATCACCAGTCCCCAAAAGGCCAACAATCCCGGCCAAATCAACCATATCCCTCCGATTAGCCAATACCAGATTGAACGCTCTTCTGCTAATATCTTACTATTCACCCGTGCCATCAGAGGTATCTGTAGCAGTCCCAACAGAATCACACTGGCTATAAAGGCTATTTCTAATACCCATTGTCGCTCGAAGCAAACCGAGATCTGAGTCGCTCGGGGGTTAAATGTCGCCATTTCCACACATACCTGCGGTCGGTACAACATGTTATACATGCCCTTTTTAGTATACTTGGCCCTTATGCGTTGGTCATCTGGACCTTGCGGCTCAACCGAGTAACCGCTTTCAGCCAAAGCTGTGATAAGTTTTGACCGACACCACACAATCTCCCGTTCAACGATACGTGTTGCCATGAGGTTCAGCCCTTTCTTTCCAATCGCACGCGGTTAGGCAGAGCCTTCTCTGCCGGAGATACATCAGTTTCGATCAGCACTGTTTCCATGACTTGCCCACTTTCGCCGTCATACCTTGCGAGCATCACTTACGACCAATATACACAAATTATTTGCCAAAAGCAACTTTCGTGGTGGCTCCCACACCATCTTAGCAAGCATTTGCTTTGTCTGACTTTTTACGCAATCCAGAACCAGTCAAGCAACTTGCTAAACAGGCTCCACAGGTACAACAGGGTTTGATCTACATCATACGGATGACGATACTGAACTTGAACATGACCTCCGGGGACCGTAAGCTTTTTATATTTAACTGCGTATAAGAACAGTGATAAGGAAGCCGCACAGGGCAAGAGAATCCCTGGCAACCAATCAGCACGAGACGGGTTTAAAAAATTGAGACCTTACCCCATAGTTTACCCACCTGCGAGGATTGACTACGGCCATATCCAGCAAAACGGCGCAACTTTTATTAACCTACCCGGCAGAAATAGTTATTATGGGATACAGAGCGGCCTTGAATTTGGCGAAGATAGCTCAGGGAGCAAAACTGCTCGATGATGACCTGGTAAAAAATACGATAAGGGCAGTTGCTGTAGCTGATAACCCTAAAATCGAGCGGGTAGCTGAGACTTATATAGGGATTCGTGCTCTTGAAAATATGTTCTCCGGATACCGTAGGAATTACCGGCAGGGGTGAAATGACCGCTGTGCAAAGCTTCTGGCCTGTCCAGACCACGTTGCTTATGTTTCTCAGAATTGCCTGCCTGATTGCGATTTGTTTTTAATTCTGCGCTTTTTTAATACTGTTTTATTTTCAATTTTCCTAACTCTTTCAAAAATAGTTACTTACTGATTTAAATTCGATTCTTACCCCGATTTAATTCTGGGCTGCGAAGTAGCCCTTCAGCAAAGCTCCCCGGTCTTGACCGCCACTGACAGCCTGCCCTGGCTGACAACAACGATGGAGCACCGCCCCATCCACAAACCCTAACACGACAAACCACCCGCGGCCCCTCACCGCTAAACAACATCCCAGCTAACAGCAGGGGCCTGCCTCTCCATGAACTGACCCCTGAGCGCAATCCCTACCACACAACTCCTATCCAACCATTACCCAATAAGCCTTTTCCCAAAGGCCAACTTGACCCTTCAAGAAACCCGCGCAACCCCAGGCACAAGCCTGGCAAAGCAGCATGTTGCGCCGTGGAAAAGAACAATTATTGTGCTGAGGCCTCCAATTTCTTAGCCGAAGCACTTTATGTTCTTTTCTGCAGTGTCGCATAGCTAACCACCCCTAATCATTACTTTGCGCAGCCAAAGCACAATAAGGCCTGCTAACCTGTGCAGTGCTGAACCAGGGGTGGAAAAAATTAGATTTCCTTACCACATTTTGCACACCTGGCCCTACTGTTTTGATCGACATAATAGCCATGGTATTTTTCGCAGCCACAACAATCCAGGATTTGCACGCCGCATTTCGAACAAATCTTTTCATGATTTTCATTGAAATGGTAGCCGTGCCGCTTTTTACAGGTACACCAAGGAGACTCTATGTCCGGTATTATATCCTCAAACGTTATCCGGTCGTGTGGGTTGTTAACCGCCCTGAATTCCACAAGCCTCTCGTCCGTGTAGTACCACTTGCCGTTAATCCAGACTTTGGGCAGTTCCCTTACCGTGCCGTGCCCTGATTTCTCAGGACTACGGCTGGCGTTCCAGCACCCATCGCAGATGAAACCGACTGGAACTTCCCTGGGGCCAAACCTGAACTTATCGGTTTGTCTCCCACACATCAGACACTTTGGCATTTTCTCACCTCCTTCACAAAACAGACCTCATCAAAACCCTGGAGCCTTAATTCATCTTCGGTAGGCTTGGTACTCTGGAAGCCCTTCCACATTTGCTCCACCTCGTTCAAAGGCACCCTTTTCTGCTTCAGGCATCTTTCTCTGATAGCCCGCAAAGGCACATCGAATACAACACATATCTTCACGTGATGAGCATTAGGGCCTTGCAGTGAATGCCACCTCGCCCGCTTCGATATATGGCAGGCATCCAGAACAACATTGTGCTTTTTTTTCAAAGCCTCGCATTTCATGGATTCAAAGACATTCCATACCTTAGTTTCACGCTTAGAACCTTCGACGCTGCCAGGCAAGCGTTTCCTTATTTCATCAGAGCTTATAACTGTAAAGCTCCTGCAAAGCCTCTGGGCCAGCGTGGTTTTTCCAGCATGGGAAGGCCCGCAAAGGACAATCAGCTTCGGCGACTCTCCGATACCAGACTCCTCAGGCTCTGCTCTGCGCAGTGCTTTCATTTGCTGGATTTTCTCCAGACCATATGCGTCCCAAACCTGCATAGCAATCACCTCCGCACAAAACCCGTGCGGAATTCTTTACCTGATTTCTTTTTGACTTGAACAGGCGGAAATCAGAGTTATGGATTCCGCTGAAAAATCGGGGGTGATTGCTGGTCCGGGACGCTGCCTTGTGGAGAAATCTTACGGTGAAAGCTCACAGGGCAGAGCGCAGTGCCATGGCTAACTGTAAGCCTCAGCAGGGATTGCCACACCCGTCTTTACTGACAGGAATCTTGCTGCTGCCCAGGTTATGCCGTATGTGTGATGGTCGATGTTCTGCTCGCTATGTTCCATTATCTCCTGGTGTTGGAGACATACATTAACCGGGAACATCGAATTTCCCATAATGGCGGGGTTGACGAACTCCTTTACCCATTTGGATTTTATCCTCTCCCAGCCTGTGGTGTGGGAAAAGATTTCAACCTGTTCATCATCTGGGTTCCTGAAACCTGGGCCTATGTCCTTGTATCTTTCTTTCAGGCATTCCTGGCATAGGTCCCCCACCGAATCATCCCTGCAACCAGTATCATATTCTGTCGTTGCCTGCCTTCCGCACTTTTGACATAGCGCACGTTTATGACAGCTTAGACTGGCCTGGGATGTAGGTTCTTCCCTGCGCGAACCGCTGCCCCTGGCGTTGTTACCTGGCAGGGTCTTGTTCACTTCGTAATATATCCTGGGCGGATTAAAATTCACATTGTAGCCTTTGTTACACTGCCTGCAAACCTGCAAGTGGCTGGCGTCCTTCTGCGGTGTCATCAGTGCATAACAGTCTGGGCAGCGCCTTGGTTCGTGGTTCTCCTTTGGCTCGAACCTGGTCTTATCGTTAACCGTTGCCTGGTCACCAGCGGCGCGGCCCACAATTACAACCTTGTCTTGCTCTTCGGGCTCAAGCATAGACCTGACTTGCCCCTCAATCTGTGCTGGAACACGGACAGGCTTTGGTTTTGCCCTGTCGCCGAACAGGTCCGTTTGGCTCATGCTGCCACCTCCTCATCTGGCTCCCAGTCACACACGTGCCCCAAGCCATCGCACGTCTTGCACCGCTCAAGCTCGCCATGAATGCCAGGCGTGCAGCCCGTCCTGTTGCAGTCGGGACAGGTTGCAGATACCAGCCTCAGCCCTTTTTCGTTAGTCATAGTTCATCTACAGCCTCTGTGTTGAAAAACTCGGCAATGATACCCTCCAACTGGTCCCAGTATACACCTTTGATTTCTTCGGTCTTGACCGTCAAATCGGGTCGCATTGTATGTTTGCTCAGGTCATAAAGGTCGTCCCCGCGATTGTATCGTATGTCCAAATTTCTCTCGGCCTTATGGACTCGCAGGGTAACACCGTCTATCTGGATAAACTGAAAACCGCTGAAATACAGAACTGGCCAGTTTATCTGCTGGATTATTGTTTCGATGATGTAGTTCATGCTCTCACTTCCCTGCTTCCTCAACTCTTTTAAGCTCTTTGATGACCTGAGCCTTATTGTTGTCAACTTCTCTCAGGAAGATAAGGCTCTCAAACGTGTATATGAAAAAGTTTCTGCCCTTATCTTTCCTCATCCTCTTGGGGATTACTATCCGCCCCTTCTCATCCATTCTGACTAGTGCCATTTCCATACAACTTACCTCCTTTCCGTTAATGCAGGACACGTTTTCGCGTCCCATATTTATTTGTTTACAACCGTTGGTTGGGTTTGGGCCGTGGAAACGTAAGTTCCCGTGGCCCAGTGTTTTTTTCACAGGATTAACCAATGGATTTCGTATGAGGGGTCCCCGCCATTACGTTTTGGATAGCACACTGGAAAAGGAGATTAAGCTCGTATGTTCGGATGGGGAGGCTTAACTACTTTTCCTCAACAACGGGCAGGATATGCTACTCCTCCGTCTCAATCTCCGCGTGAACACGGACAGGCCTTGCTTTTCCCATGCTGCCGAATATGGGGGCCTGCTAACGGGTAACATTAGGTTTAAAACTCAAGGGATAAGGCGTCCTAAGACGCCTCACCCTTAATCCACTTTTCCAGTTCTTCGGCAAGTCGGGTTATTTCTGTTGCCGTTTGGTCTGTGCTCTGCAACACCCGTGCGGCGCACTCCAGAGCACACATTTTCGTTTCCCGCTCACCTTTGCTTCCCTGATGCTCATTTTCGTTGGTTCCTGTCGATTCGCTGAACTCAATCTTTTCCAAACCCGTGACTCTCGGATACTGGCTTCCATCATGTTCGATCCTAACCGTGTCACCTGCTGTGATTCCTGCCGCCTCGCATCGGCCTTCCCAATCAAAGAAGGCCTTTTTCTGGCCATTCAAGTTTATGGTCGTATACACGTCACTATTCTTTGCTTGTTTGTCCTGAATTTTTTCAACTCGTCCTGTTACTTCTGGCACGCTATCACCTCCTCATCTATCTGAAAGTTTTTGTGATTCTGCTCGATAATGTTGCAGAAGGACCTCAAGCCTTTGATCCATAGGGGATTGATGACGTATTTATTATGCGCGAGCCTTTTGATTTGACCGTCTTGAGTCATGCCATAGACCAGCTTCCACACAGCCTGATAGCTGATTTTCCCCCTTGACCGTCTGATGGCCAAGTGTATCTGCCTTAACGTCATTCCATCTCGGTCTGCGAGCAAGCAGATTACCAGCTCTCGCAGGTTGTTTGGCCGACTCATGGGGCAAAAAGCTGTCGGCCTCAGCCCTGTTATGCGGTCAAGGACGAGCAATTCATTTAAGTCGGTCTTCTGCAGAAGCACCATATTATCAAAGGCGAACATCAACAGGTGCGCGTTCTCTTCTATTATCCCTGCCCTGTCCCTGACCTTCTTCGGAATCACTATCCGCGACTTATTATCCAAACTGACCAGTGCCATGTGCAATTTCTGTTTCCCAGCTCCAGAATCCTGCTGAGTCTGATTCAGGTTTATAGGTGTCATTTTTCCACCTCCTTGACAACTGAAGAGCAGCCCCCATAAGCGAGCTGCACAGCTTCTTTGAGCAGCATCGAGATAGGTTTTCCTGTCTCTTGCCTCACGTCAGCAAGCACGGCCATCTCTGTTTCTGTCATGGCCGATGCTGGCCAAGCATAGCCTTTGCGAACTCCGAAGCTCATGCTTACACCTCCAACAGTTTAGAAGCGTCCGTGTCCGAACGCCCTGTTTATGTTTTACGTTCTAACCTGGGGTGCGGGCATGCACGCAGCTACAGCTGCTGCCGAAGCCCGCTTACTTTTTTTCAGGTTGGGCAGACGGCGGTAGCCGTGAGGAAGAATTAGCGGAATAGATTGAGACCAATAGCTTATCTTCCTTCCAAACCGTCGGATTTCACTGGTGTGTGGGCAGTGAGTGAATTATCCGGTTGGGCATTATGCGAGGTGCTGCACGGCGTCACCATCCCGTCAGGGCAAAGCTTTATGTCTGCGGCCAAGCAGTTGTCCGTGCGACACAGCCAACAGTTACTGAGCAGACAATAATGGTTTGTGAACAGGGCCCTGGTACCGAGCTGTCGACCGAAGGTGAGAATTATGCGTCCCGACATCCGTCGGCTACAGTGATTTCTCTCCTGGCAAGAAACTGCATAGCATCAGGCGCAGTGCTAGCTGCTTCTTGTCAGAAAACTTCGATCCTGATCATCAAGCTTGTTCCGTGGCTCCTACAATCTATTAAGTTCAGGCAATTACGTTTATAAAATTCATTTTTTAACATATACTGTGTTCTGTATTAGAAAGGTGCAGGAATATGGATCAGGACGCGCTCGTCAGGTCAATAGGGGTTTCAAGAACTCCCAAGTATATGTTTTTGCTTGGTTCTGGTGCCTCTGCCAGCTCTGGAATCTCAACATCAGGACAGTGCATCTGGGAATGGAAGCGAGAAATTTATTTATCGGCAAACCCTAACATGCCCAAAACCTTAGTTGGCGACGTTAACCTCCCACACATTCAAGACAGAATCCAGAAATGGTTAGACGCACAACAAGGTTTTCCTCCACTAAATCACCCTTCTGAGTACGGCTTCTACATTGAACGCGCTTTCCCAAGGAAACAAGAAAGGCAGGACTATTTCAACAGAATATTCTCAACCGTCGGACCGCAAGTTGGCTACAAAATCCTTGCCATGGTTCTGAATGAACTCAAGATCCGGTGGGTCTGGACAACTAATTTCGATGGATTAGTGCTTAGAGCAAGACAACCCCATCACACCAGGACAATAAAAGAAATCGGCGTAGACACAAGCTTTCGAATAGAACAGGCAAGCGAGACAGAAGATTGTTGCTACGTTGTTCAGCTACACGGAGACTACAAATATGATCACCTCAAGAATACAGATGCAGAAACCCAAGCCCTGGACAATAACCACAGAAGTCACCTGATATCCAGGATGAACATGCATCCCTTGGTCATCATTGGCTACAGTGGTCGTGATAATAGCGTGATGAGTGCCCTTGAGGAAGCTGTGGAAAAGCAATCCAAGGGCGGTGCCATATACTGGTGCGTAACAAGAGCACAGCAGATTTCAGAAAGAGTCACAGCCCTTTTGGGCACAGCCAGAAGAAATGGTTACGATGCCGATGTTATCGAAATTGACGGTTTCGACGACTTCATGATTCGGCTCGGAAAATATATATTCAGGGATGGCAAGAAAGCTTCAGAACTGGAGAAATTGCTCGCTGAAATACCGTTGGAGAGAACTGCTTTCAACTTTCCAGGGTACAAGCCTGGCGTGAACTTCATAAAGAGCAATGCCTTTCCCGTTCAGGTCCCAACAGAGATATACCAGTTTGAGGCAAGAGACATTCCAAATTGGAAAACGCTCAGGGCGCTTGTGTTAAATAAGCCCGTCATCGCCGGCCTTCTCAAAGGCAATGTTTTAGCTGTTGGTGACGAGGATAGCATCGCCGACTGCTTCTCCGAACACATGGCATCCAAGATAAAAAGAGTACCTCTGGACGATAGCGATTTCAGGGCATCAGATACCGTTGTCATGCATATCTTCTCGCAGGCCATAATCCAAGCACTTGCGCAGGCCAGAGGACTGGAGTTGAAAGGACGCAGCCTCATATGGAAATCTGACTCTGGTACCTCAGAGACCTATGAAGGAAGTCCCTTCAAAGTATATGACGCGGTTCGCCTGCATCTTACACGGATGGGAAACCAGAACTTCCTCACATTGATCCCCAACGTCCACATAGTAACCCTTGAAGGCAGCGAGCCGACTGCCAGCGCTGATAAGCATATCAGCCGCAAGATACTTGGCCAACAGTACAACAAATCATACTATGAAGCTATTGCTAAATGGCGCAAGCTACTGTTCAGCCCTGGAAAAGAAACTCTTCTTAACTACCCCCCAAATGACAAAGCTCCCTTCACATTTCGAATCGGAACACGGTCAGCCGAAACAGCCATTATTGCAAAAACACAGCCCGCGGGTATCCAAAGTACTCAAAGAGATTTTGAGGCTATTGAGATACCAGAACCATGTCTTGAGTTTGACGGCGGCGCAAAGGATATACACGCCCCCACGGGTCTTCAAAAGCATGGACCTTACGATTTGCAGTTGTTGGTTTTAGATAGCAAGCGGGAAATAAGACTCGGCGTCATTTGTTCTCCACAACATAAAGATGGCGTCAAGAAGTTCCTACTGCGTCTGAATTCCCCAGAGAACGTTATCTCATCTCATAAGGGATATCTAATACCATATCCTGGTTTCCACAAAATCTACAGATTACCACTTTCTGTACCTTCCCCTGGGGACGCTGAGTGGCGTGACCTTCCCCCGGTCGAACTGAACGTAGACGAACCAATAACTACCCAGCGGAAGATTTCCGCTGCGATAACACGCGAGATTGACGCTCTGCTCGGGGCCACTTCGGTTGACGCGATTATTATTTTTGTACCGGAGAGATGGGAAGATTTTAAACTCATCGAGAGCGATCGCGTCTATTTTGACCTTCATGACTTCGTC
The DNA here is from genome assembly GCA_003644205.1 of Planctomycetota bacterium. GTDB lineage: Bacteria > Planctomycetota > Phycisphaerae > Sedimentisphaerales > Anaerohalosphaeraceae > QNBT01. The sequence continues at coordinate 22,496 of QNBT01000001.1, forward strand.
AAGGCTTATTGCGTTCAAAAAGGCGTCAGGACCCAATTCTTGGAACAAGCAACGCTTACCTCTACGCAACGATGCCAAATCCTTTGGTGGCTTTCACAGGCTCTATATGCCAAGTCTTGGAGAACGCCCTATATCCTTGAAAGCAGTGATACAAAAACAGTTTTCGTTGGCATTGGCTATGGGATGGACCTCTCCAACAAAGATTTCCCAATCATAGTCGGGTGCAGCCACATATACAACGCCTCAGGCCAAGGCTTGCGATACACGTTGAGCCAGATCAGGAACCCTATTCTAAAAAGAAAAAATCCATTCCTAAGAAGGGAGGACGCAATCAAAGTAGGATACCAGATTCGACAGCTCTTCTACGAGACCTATCAGAAGCTGCCAGAGAGGGTTGTAATTCATAAGCGCACCCCCTTCATAAAGAGTGAAAGAGAAGGATTGTCCCATGCCTTGAACGGCGTCAAGGACCTAGAAATGCTCACAATTGAGATGGAGAAATCCTGGCGATTCATGGACTACACCGTGAAATACAAAGGCCCCGACTTCTATCCTGTAAAACGGGGAACTGTAATGGTATCAGCTCCCTACCAGTTCTTTGTCTGGGTCCACGGAAAAATCAACATATTCGGTCCTGCGCAAACGTATTACCAAGGGGGGCATAGAATCCCAGCGCCTCTGCGGGTCACTCGGTTCGCAGGTCACTCGCCAATCGAGAAAGTAGCAGGCGAAATCGTCGGCCTCTCCAAAATGGACTTGAACAACATGGAGCTTTATAACCAAATGCCCGCAACCCTCCAAACCTCGGGCGCGATTGCCCGCATAGGAAAGCTTTTGAAGAAGTTTGGACGCGAGAGCTATGATTACCGTCTCTTTATGTAGGGTCCACACTGTCGGCTTTCCAAGAGACTTGCAAAGCGCGTGCAACTTTTGAGGTAAGAACCGGACACTTTATCTCGCCCTCGCCAAGCTCGACGTTCCTCTCTGAAAGCTCATAAAGATGCAGACCAAGCAGTGTAACTAAATTGCTTTCAGGTTGTACTTGTCTGAGCTATTAGGTTCGGGCCGAACGAGCAGGAGCTGTAGAGGTCCGCTTCTGAGCGAAAGACAAAGACGGGGAATTAAATCTTTTTTCTAATTTCGTTCCTTAGTCTGTCTGCCAAATTTATGTCTGCTTTAATTGATGATTCAATCAGATGTTTCTCCAAATTCCCTTTCAAAATGTTTTCGAGCAAATCCAAAAAGGCAATAAATTCAAATGCAACAACTTTATCAAATTCATGTACATGCGGATAGAATGTATCCTGTAAAACGCGAATACAATGGCAAAAGTTTTTCTTGAATTTCGCCGAGTTCGAGTTTCCCCTTTTTGTAAGGTCGCTCTGATGTGGACAGCTCCAAATCGGCGTGGTTGATGCCCCCCCCCCACATATTTCTAATTTCCTCTTCTCTCTCGTCAATTTTAACCTTCGATAAATAAGTAATCCCCCAACTGGCAATTACTGAGGCAAGGGTCGTAATAAAGTAAGAATTATTCTGACAAATGAATATAACCAGCAAAAAAGGGAAGAATATCGCGTAGTGTATCTTTTCATATTTGACACGCATTCCATCCCCAGCCTTACAATCCTGACTTACCACAAGGATTTATTAACCAAACCAATCTGCAAGTTCCGCATAAAGAGTTCTGCCTAGTTTCGTAAGAAGTAGCGCAACTTTTATTAGCCCGCTTTGACTAATTAATCAATATGGAGTACGCCACTATTTATGAACTTGCTGAAATGGTTAAGAACTCATGCCTGCTCAGCCACTGCTTCATACGTTTGTCTCTTTCCGTTTCTTCAATTCACGAGGGTTTTAACCTTCACAAGGAAGCGGAGCCGCACATAACCTCAGATGCCCTTGTTCAGATACCTTGTCGCTGCCCTGAGCGGAGGGTGAGCTGGACATGAAATCCCTTATAAAGTGGCCGGGAGGGAAGTCTAGCGAGATCAGGTTCATTCAAAAGATCATTCCAGACTTCGATAGATATATTGAACCTTTTCTAGGCGGAGGCGCCTTGTTCTTCTATCTAGAACCCAAGAAGGCAATCATAAACGATGCTTCAACGAAATTGATGATGTTCTACTCATTCCTGAAGAATGGATCTCGCAGAAGGTTGGTCGAGAAAGAATTGCATGATTATGTCAAGTATTGGGCCAGAATTACCACCTACATCAAGAAATTCGGCGACTCCCTTGTGTCTCTTTATGAAGAATACAGATTTGACAGAATAACAGAAGAAGAGTTTCAAAGCCAAATCCAAAGGCTCTTCAAAGAGAAGATTGTACCCTTCAACGGCCTTTTTCTCGAAAGCTTCTGCCATAATCAGAAGAGCCTTCTCAAGCACATAGAAAATAACCTTATTGCCAAGCTTCGAAGGATAAAGCACAAGATTGATCTTGCCAACGGTTTTTCCAAAGAGATGCTCATGCAGAATATTGAAACAGCATTCAGAAGCGGCTTCTATATACATTTCAGGGAGATAATGAACAAGTCTAAGCGTGGTGAAATCCAAATCACAGATGCAAAAGAAGTCGCAAATTACTATTTCGTAAGAGAGTTCTGTTACGGCTCGATGTTCAGGTACAATAGTAAGGGAGATTTTAACATACCTTATGGCGGAATCGCGTACAACACAAAGGACTTCAAAACCAAGGTCACTAACCTTTTTTCAAATTCAGTTAGACGATTGCTCGAGAATGCGATAATAGAAAACATGGATTTCGAGAAGCTCCTTCTCAAGCACAAGCCAACTCACGAAGACTTCATATTCTTTGATCCCCCCTATGACACCGAGTTCAGCGAATACGAGGAGAACCCTTTCACGAAGGAAGACCAGAAAAGATTAGCGGAATGTATAATGAGATTACCTTCAAAATTCATACTGATAATAAAAGAAACACCATTTATTCGCAGCCTCTATGAAACTCCTGAGTTTAGTAAAAGGGGGGTAAAGATAGAAAAAGTCGGCAAAAAATACACTTACAACGTCAGGGGCCGGAATGAAAGGGTTACCACACATCTAATTATTCATAATATTGTGGAAGTGGACGCTACTAACCTAAATATGTTCTTCTGATCGATGCCAGAGCTTCGTTAATTGTATGAGCGTTTTTACGGTATTCAGATAATACTATATGATAACCATCTGGTGATTTGCAGATGAAATTCCAAAAATCCTTCCCTATGAGTAACTCATCTTTCGCAAAGAATTGTTTTACTCGTTCTTGTCTCCATTCATTGTTTTCCCCAAAACGATTGTATGCAGTTGCAAAAAATATTTTAATACCTGTATTTCTTGGAAGCACATTCGACAACACACAAAACTGCTCAAGAATAGCTTCTTTCTCGGAACGTGCCTTCTTATTATCAAGGTCACCACCTATTTTCAACTCAATCAAGAAGTGCTTTTTACTGTCTCTATCAATCAAGTAATAATCACTATCATGCCTCTTGTTTCTTGATGTTCCTATATTCAATTCCCTTAAACATTGATAGTCCTCGGTCTTTGGCTCTCTTTCCCTCCTTTTATATTTCTCAAGAATTTCGGCTATTTTTGCCGTTTGTTCAACATTCAAAGGCCCGTTGACTTCTTTCTTCACTACATAAGACAATCGAGCTATATTCATCGCAAGCTTTTCAAGCATATTGCCCAAAGAACTGTCTAAAGACCTAACAAGTGCTGTATAATATTGTGTTTCCTTCCCCAAGGCCTCGATAAACACATTGTGAATCTTCATATTTATCGTCCCTTCCGGGTTTTCGACCTCACCTTCGTGTCGCGCCTTGAAACCTTCAGCAAAAGCTTCGACCGCAACCTTTACTAATGCCCTTATCGCCTTTTCATCAACCATGAATATAGATGTATTCGATATATAAAATACTCCAACAGTTGAAACCACGTCAGATAGAAAGGCAAACTATGCTACTCGCCTTAACATGAAAGAACGGTCACTGACAATCAGAATGTCACAATTGAGAAGGCGGTGTTGTGTATCCTCGCCTGCTATGGAAAACCAGAGTTCTAGATCGTGCGACCAAAACAGAGGCAATCGGCATGAGGCACAGATATAATGCCAAGGCATGCAATTGAAAGCAAGGTCGCACCTAATCCAAAATCTGATGCCCAAGGATACTCAGAAAACGTTAATTTGATTTATCAATAATCGCCTTCAGTTTTTCTATACTTAGCATCTTTTCTCTTTTTCTGTGTATCATCTTGTGGCAATTTGAACACAGCGGGGAGACCTTCTTCAGAGCGTCACCGAGTCTTGTCTGGTTCCCGCTTATCTCCATCTCGTGAACTGGTTCCTTGTGATGAAGTTCAATGAAACCCTTGCCACGCTCCCCGTACTTTCTCTCGAAATCAAAGTCACAAGCCTCGCATCGTAGCTTCCCGTTGTTTATCCTTTTCAGTTCCCTTACTGCAACATCTCTGAGTTTCTGAGAACGCTCACGTTGTTTCCTTGTTCTCGTTTCCATCGCACCTTCTTCGATTATAATGTCCGAGAAATCCGCATCTATCTCCCTTTTTATCTGACGTTTGTTGAAGCCCTGCGATTTCAGAGACTCGAAGACTGGCTTGTTCTTCTCTAAATATAACATTCCCTTGTCAGTAATTCTCCACCTGGCTCCAGCAATATAATCAGCAAGCCCCCTGCTTGTCAGCGCGTTGTGCGATTTCAAGTTTCTTACTTTCTGGCTGAAGTAAGTGTCTCTTCTGTTCCTTATTATCTCCGCGTCACGCCCTGCTAGGTGCAGTCTGTTCTCAAGTTCCTTTATTAATTGTGTGGTAGTCACGATGTATGGATGGTGGTCTTTCATTACCCCAAGAGCAGGAATAATTAAGTCCTGTTCGGTGTACACCATAATTTTTATATGTCAGGAGTATTTAAAATCTAATATGGGAAGAGCTGCAAACTATGGCAGAGATAGAGGCAAATTACGTGACTGGGCTGAACTTGAAAGAAGAGTCAAGAACAATGAGAATGTCATAATCAAGGAAGGCAGGGGTAGGTATCCGGAATGTTTCAAAACACTTCCTTACGGCTGGTGCCCAAGGCCCTCAGAAATCCCAGATGAACCTAAAAACGTCCCCAAGACATGTAAGGCTTGCCAGGAATATTTACAAAGCAAGTTCTATCAAAAGTATTTCTTGCCTGGCGAATACAGAAAAAGGTTGGAACGGTTTAAAGCAATTGGCTTGCCAACTAAAATAGAGACTGTAAGAAAATAGTCCCTCGAACTGACGAAGATCGGACTTCACTCCCCGAACATCTCCGGCGCGATCTCCCTCAACGTCTTCGGCTTCAAGTGCAGGTTTTGCTGTATCTGAATGCTAAGAGACCCTCACAAATTCTCAAACAGCAACAGTTGCTCGCTCCTGCCCTCAACCTTTTCACGGCGTTGTATAGCTTCATGCATGTCATTGTACTTTGGTTAACGGATGAAGGGAAAGTGATTGAATAAACATCTGAAAACCTGCAATTTTTCAAACCCAAGTCCAATTCTCGACCATTGAACCTAATACGAAGTTGTGTTACCCCTCTTCTTTCTGATCTGTTCTATAGCATCAGCGGGTACTGAACGGTGGCCTTTAACAATATCGACTACCGAGTTGACGACACGTTTTGGCAGACGCGATGAGCCACGGGAAACCGTCTCCGAGGCCATGGCCTTGGCAAAAGCCTCATCCGGGGGTTTCGATGGTGCATATTTATGGGCGACACGTTCCACCTTTTCACCAAATCCGTTATCTGTCGAGCGGATGATGTCGTATACGGCGTGGTATACCTCTTCGGCAAGCGTTTGCCCTCTGTTAAAGCCCGCGCGATATATTGTCATTCGACCTCGTCCCGTATCACCGTCAATACCCCAACTGCCAGCAATCTCATACTGTTTTCCCGGTTCGTATTCGTCTCCCAGTGATAACCTAGCTATGTCAGGGCTGGCATAAGGTCTTGTATAGTTATATATAACATCGCAATTTGCCGCAAACCAGGGATTTTTCTTCAGGGTGTTGATCAGCCTTGTATGCTTCGCCGGTACCCTGAGACCGTATATTCTCTCCACCGCACTACAACATGCACCTTTTTCGCCATTGCGTTTTATCCTGAGTTGCGGAGGGTAAACGATCCGCAGTTGAGGACTTGTGGAAATCTCTTCCAGTCTGTATAACTCCTCCTGCCACGAGGGCCACGCTTCCAAGCACGGAGGCGTGGCCGGGGGATCGGCCATCCGCTCATACCCTTTCAGGGCGGCAGAGTAGAGTTTGTCCCGCGATTTCTCCCAGACTGAGCCCAGAGTCTCTGTAATTTCGGGCATTTCATCAATCGCGTAGGCCCAGGAATTGATGTTCTTCTGATTGGCTTCGGTGACCAGTTCATCGAAAGCATAAAGTTGTTCCGGTGAAAGCAGGGACTGCTCAGGATCATGCAATATGATACTGGCCATGTCCTCCACCATCTCATAGCTTTGATCGCCTGACAGTTTTTTAATCCCCATCGTGTAGCGTTTTCCCCCGGCTGGTGCCCTGTAATAATCACGCCGTATGGGTTCAAAATCCGCTGGTAACTGCCCTTTTGTGGTGGGGATTTCGACTTCGGTGCGGTTTCCGTCCTCGCCTACTTGTGTCGGCCAGTGCTGTACGAGCCGCTCTGCGGCCTCGTATGCAGTACGATTTTCTTTCGAGGCGAAACGCCTCTTGTACGATTTCTGGGTCTTGAGCCCGGGGCGATGGATGCCTCGCAGCCTCTCCGTGCCAATGTAGGCCGTCATGGCTCTGTCGGTTCCGCCGAGATAGCTGTAAGTGTGAGGTTTGCCGGGCACCCGTACACCAAACAACAGGACACTCGGCTCGCTTGTTTTGCTCGACCTGGCAACATCCTGGATGTAGTCAAGCTCTGTTCGAGCATTTTTGTTGGAAAGCTGCTCCAGTGCCTCAATGTATCCGGCACTGACTATCTCGCCGGTCACGTCTTTTGCCATGTCAAACAGCTTCGAATGTGGCATACGTGGGTGAATGGCTCTCATTCGGCGAGCAACGCGACCTGTGAGATACTTGAGTTCGGGCGTTTTTCCGGCTTGCCCGTTGTATAAACCGGCAGCGTACTCTCTGAGCTTTTCAGCGGCCTCCTTGACTTCGGCAGGCTGGCCGTTATTGAGTCGCTTCAGGATTCTGTCCGGCGGTGATTCAACTATCGAGAACGACTCCGGCCTTTCGCGGTAATCCGCTACAATCGTGTATGCGGCCTTGCCTGACCCTGCGCCTACATCCTCTTTATACAACAGTTTCTCACGATTTCTCGTGAACCTGGCTTCGTAATTCGTTTGAATCCCCTCGCTTGTAATGTGGAGAGGTAGAGGGAAGGTTTTTATTTCCGGCTATACACGGGCCTTGCCGAACGCGCGGATAACATTTCGGATCGGCGAGCAGGGTACGCCCTCGGCTCCTGGAACGTACACCGGCAGGACTGATTATAGGCCTTCACCGGCTGAAAATTTTTCCCTTTACATATAGTCCGTAATCGGGTTTAATTACAGCACTTTAGCGTTTTAAGTTTTTAATTTAGTTGGTGTTATGTGAAAGGAGATAGCACAAAATGAAACGGCTTACAAATCTAATTACTGGCAGGGCATTACTAATCGTAGTTTTAGGGATTTTAATTGTATTTCCTTCTGGTTGCTCAAAAAAGAGGTCGGAAGCAAAAGAGATAAAGATCGGCGTACTTATGCCGCTGACAGGTGATGCTGCTTCTATAGGAGTTCCAGCTTGGAATGGCATCCAGCTTGCGATCGAACAGATAAATAGCAGGAGGAATTCAGAGGAGCCTTTACTTGAATTAGTGTCAGAAGATACCAAAGCTCTTCCAGCAGAAGGATTATCTGCTCTACAAAAGTTAATTTCGATCGAGAAGTTAAAGTTCGTCATAGGGCCGCTGACAAGCACGGTTACATTGGCTGTTGCCCCCTTAGCGGAGCAAAAAAAGGTTGTAATTATCTCGCCAGGAGCCTCAGCACCAAAGATTTCAGAATCGGGTGATTACATTTTCAGAAGTGAAATCTCAGAGAAGCTCGGCGGTGCAATTCAGGCTACAATGGCTGTGAACAAGCTCGCCTACAGGAGGGTAGCTTGTGTCTATATTAATACGGACTATGGAGCGGGCCTATTCGGAGTATTCAAGAAGTCTTTTGAGCAAGGAGGTGGAAGCGTTGTTCTCTCGGAAGCTTTTGACCAAGGCGAGACAGATTTTAGGGCCATAATTTCAAAAATCAAGTCGGAAGAAGTCGATGCTGTCTTTCTTGTGGCAATCGATGAAGTAATAAACTTCGTCAGACAAAAGAAAGAACTGGGATTGGTCGCACAGATATACACAACACCGATTTTTGAAAACAAATTGTACCTAGAAAAGTTGGGTGAACTTGCTGAAGGAATTGTATATGTGTACTACGGCACATACAATCCAGAGTCTCAAGATGATAGGACAATATCTTTTGTCCGAGCGTACGAAAGCAGATTTAATAGTGCTCCAACTTACTATTCGGCCAATGCGTACGATGCAGCATATATGTTGTATACCGCGCTAAAGGAATCGAAGTACCAACTAAAAACGGTAAAGGATGCTTTGTATAACATCAAGAATTTTGAAGGAGTTTCAGGTACCATGTCGTTTGATTCTAACGGTGATGTTACAAAAGATGTATCACTCAAGACAGTGGAGAATGGAACTTTCCAGTTTTACAAAAACGTCAGGTAGGCAGTCAAGTTGACATCGAAGCAAGCTAATGAGCAAAGAAAAGCACGAAGAACAAAATGAGAAAGGAAAAGATCAGTTGTTCTGGAAAAGGTGGGGCCAACTGCTTGTAGCATTTGTCAAAACAAAAGTTGCAGAAATCATTGTAGGTTTTTTTACATTCTTAGTTGTTTCTTCTTTTCCCGATAAAGTCAACTGGTTACTCAATGTCTTAATCGGGGTGCTTGTCGGCACACTATATCATTTTCATAATAAGGCGACATTTGAAAAATTGGAAGACGCGACCAAGGAAGGAATGCTGAAAACGGTCAAAGATGTAAATAATCTCAGTAAAAGTGTAGATAATCTAAGTAACAATGTAATTCCAAAGTTAGAAAAAAAACTCTCAAAAGTCACCAACAAGCTAACAAAAGATGTTATAGAGACCATGTACAGTTTTCCAGAATTTATATCGTTGGGGAATGAAATTGAGAAAAGTAAGAACGATTGTGATAGTGAGATTGTTGAGTGGGTTTTGAAAGACCAAGTAGCCCTCCTAGAAAAAAAAGAACATATTTTGACCATAGAAGGATATTTGAAGTTGCTTCATAAATTCGCAGAGGAGCACCATAAGCTGTACTGTGTGAATATCACTCCTCCAGTATTTTGGTTTTCTGACAAACCTAATAGAGAGTTTGTAGAAGCATACGCCTCGGAAACCAAAGAGCAACGAGTTCACCGCCTTACACGAATAGATAAAAAAGAACTCTTGCGCAACCAGTTTGAAATGGCCTTTGATGAAATAGGTGCAAAGTGGTCTGGAGAACTACTTCGTTGGTGCTTATTCTTATTCCAACGGCTTCTAGATGACGGTGATAGGCAAATAAGTTCATTCGTAGTGGAAAACCTTAGCAACGCAAGCATTAAAGAAACGTTTAAGATGACAGTGCTGGAATCAACTAAGAGGGAGAAAATTGAGTATGGATTTCTTCATGATATCCCTGAAGAAGAACGCCAAGAACTTTTGACTGCTATTCGTGCCGTGAGAGACTCCCCAAGTCACTGTAAGGCTATAAACCGACGAATTGTTAGAAAATTCATTGAAGACCATAAGGAAGAAGGATCTTTATTCATAAATAACGCCAGGCTGGCATCTGCGTTTAAAGGTTTGTTCGATACCAAATATTACGGAGAAGTTGGGGTATATATCCTCAACGAAGAACCCTGCAAAGCATTTGCTACAATAGGGGAGTTTGGGAGCCTGATAAAAATCAAGAGTATGCCCCCTGCCAAAGTCTTTGAAGTGCTCAAAGGTCTGTTTAAAGAGGCAACCGAAGAGGGCCGTGGATCAGATATAGGAAATATGAAGTATTTATATGAAAGCTGACAGACAGAAACTAATTATCGTGACAGGAGTAGGTTATCGCGACACTGGGTGTAATGACGACACCCTAAACGTATATGACTCGCCAAATGCAAAAGCCAACATAGGGGGCTGGATAGCCCACGAATTAGCTTCCGCAGGTCTCAATTTATTACTTGTGTCGAGGCGCAAAGAGAGATTGACGCGAGTCAAAAATTCACTCCACGAGAAGTTTCCGAATTCACAAGTAGACTGCGAGGCCGTTGATTTGCTGGATGCGGCTTCCGTACGCCGCGTAGTATCAAGAGTCGTTCCTGAAGCCCATGTCAATTTGGTCCACTCCGTGGGCTTAAGTGCCGGAAACTATAAGGTGCTAAATGATAATCCCTACCTTGAAGTCGAGAGTACACCACCCGAGCTGCCCGTACTCGAGTTTGAGATTGTGGTTAAGACGTTGTTGATCCTTGTTCAGGCATTTCTGCCGAGATTAACTCAACAACAGGACTCTCGCATTGTTGTAGTATCTTCGATGAGCGGAATCAGAGCGTACCCCTTGGGTTATTCTCACGCGAGCGCCAAGGCGGGATTACACCATGCTGTGAGAAGTCTCTGCCTTGAGTTAAACAAGAGGAATATCTATGTTTCTGAGGTATTACCTGGTATTGTTGACACTGGCTTGTATGACAGCCCAGAAGTTCAGAAGGCTGTGGTTAAAATTGGCAGGGCGTTCGATTATGACTATGAGAAAATAGGTCTTCCGCAAACGCATCCACGAGAGGTAGCTGAGGCTGTCAAGCTTTGCCTAGTAAGTCAAGCACACATCTTGGCAATCAACATGGTTTCGAAGGGACAATGGCCTAATATGGGAGCTTAGCAAAGACGATGCATACTATGCAGTTCATCCTAAACGGCATTATAGCGGGATCTATGTATTCTCTCGTGGCAGTTGGATTTGCACTCATTTATCAAACAGGTCGTTTTTTTCACTTTGCGCATGGAGTGGTTTATGCAACGGGGGCGTATTTGGCTTACACGCTGGTAATCTCGCTTGACATTAATCCAGTCGCTTCTTTTTTTTTAGCCGCGGCTCTGGCAGGTGTTGTTGGTGTCGGGATTGACAGATTTGTCTACAAGCCTTTTCGGAAGCAAAAAGCTCCTAATCTGGTTTTTCTCATAGCGTCTTTCGGGATATTTATTTTCATCCAGAATCTTTTGCAGCTAATATACGGTGCTCAAATTCTAACCATGAGGACTGGGTCGGTAAAAGAGGGACATCATTTCTTAGGAGCAGTAATAACCAACATACAGATACTCATTCTCGTTGTCTCCGCCGCATTATGCCTGGGCCTTTGGCTGTTTGTTAAAAGAACCAAATTGGGCAAAGCGATGCGGGCGGTTGCTGATGACAGAATCGCTGCAAGTGTAGTTGGCATCAACCCAGAACGAATTATTTTGGCGGCATTTGCTATAGGCTCTGCATTGGCGGGAGCGGCTGGGATACTCATTTCGCTTGAGACGAATATCAAGCCAACAATGGGAATGAATGCCATATTGAAGGGTATTATTGCATCTATCATTGGCGGCATTGGGAGTATTCCCGGTGCAATGTTTGGAGGGTTATTTTTAGGAATAGCTGAGAATCTGGGTATATGGAAGATTTCGGCTGGCTGGAAAGACTGCATCGCTTTTGTGATTTTAATTGTCTTTTTGTTATTCAGGCCCGGCGGGATTATGGGAGTCAAGTCTGAAGGAGAACGGCTGTAACAGATGGAATATATCCTGCATATATTGGTTATAACCGGTATTTACATTATGTTGACGCTAAGCCTGAATCTTGTTGTAGGCTACACCGGTTTGGCTGCTTTGGGACATGCGGCATTTTCCTGTGTTGGGGCATATGCTTCATCACTTCTGGTGTTGAACTATGGCCTTTCGCCCTGGATTGGTTTGATTGTCGGAGCTTGTGTTGCAGCAATATTAGGGGCTTTGATCGGAATGCCTTCCCTCCGGCTAAAAGGCGATTATTTAGCCCTCGCTACCTTTGGATTGGGCGTAATTGTTTACTCAGTTGCAAAGAACTGGGTATCAGTTACCCGCGGGCCGATGGGACTTCCCGGCATACCTGGATTTTCCGTTTTCGGTATACAACTTTCACAGGTATGGACATACTTGCTCCTCGTAACTGTTTTCGTTCTTCTGACATACCTTGTGATACATCGTGTCGTCAGCTCGCCTTTCGGTAGGATACTCAGAGGTATTAGAGAGGATGAGATAGCAGCCCTTGCAATGGGTAAGAACGTGAACAAGCACAAAGTCATAGTTTTCGTCATCGGAGCCTTTTTTGCAGGTATAGCGGGAAGTCTTTATGCGCATTACATCACATTTATTGACCCATCAAGCTTTACTGTAATGGAGTCGATAGCCATTCTGTTAATGGTGGTGTTTGGTGGCATGGGGAGCTTGCCCGGCTCTTTTGTTGGAGCGGCAATTCTTGTTATATTCCCAGAGTTGTTGCGATTTCTTGGGATGCCAAGCTCTGTCGCCGCCCCGCTAAGACAGATGATATATGGACTGCTGCTGATTGTCCTCATGCTCAAAAGGCCACAAGGAATCCTGGGAAAATATCGGTGGAAATAGAATAATGTCTTATGCTCCAAACATATTGTCAGTGAGTATCTTGAGCAAAAGCTTTGATGGGGTTAAGGCTGTTGATGATGTTTCTTTCAATCTGAGGGGAGGTCGCATCACAGCTTTGATAGGTCCTAATGGTGCTGGTAAAACAACTGTGTTCAATCTGATCACGGGCTTTCTAAGATCTGATAATGGCGATGTTTTATTCGGTGACAAAAAGCTTACGTCCCTGAGTCCGTATAGAATCGCTCAGACGGGAATCGGGAGAACTTTTCAAAATATCAGGCTCTTTCCGCAAATGCCTGTTTTAGAAAATGTGTTACTTGCGTTGAAATATGCTAAAGGCGAGAGTCTGTGGGCGGCTTTGCTACAAAGCAAAGCGATGAAAAGTGAAGAGAGGGAAAATGCAGAACAAGCTACAGAGTATTTAAAGCTTGTTGGTTTGCTGGAAAAAAAAGATGAGTTAGCCCAAAATCTATCTCATGGTCAACGCAAGCTACTTGGGGTGGCCAGAGCTTTAGCTTTGAAGCCAGAACTTTTGCTTTTAGATGAACCGACAGCCGGGCTGTTTCCCGGAATGGTTCGTGAAATGAAGCAAATTATCCGCCAACTCAGAGATTCAGGAAAGACCATCTTCTTTATTGAACATGATATGAAGACGGTTATGGACCTCGCTCAATGGATCATAGTTCTCAATTATGGGAAGAAAATCGCTGAAGGAACACCCGAACAGATACAAAAGAACGAGGCCGTCATCGCGGCATATTTAGGAAGGAGAAGAAAAATTGCTACTTGAGGTGGAGAATCTGACAGCACGATATGAGGCCATCACGGCCCTCAAGGAAATCTGCTTCGACGTAAACGAAGGAGAGATCGTGACAATGATAGGCCCGAACGGCGCAGGTAAATCCACCGCCCTAAAAGCAGTTAGTGGTGTCCTCGAAGCAACTGATGGCACCATTGAAAGTGGTGAGATTTTATTTGAAGGCGAGAGCATTAAGGGTTTAAGAACCGATGAACTGGTTGCCAAAGGAATATGTTTGGTTCCAGAGGGTAGACGGGTTTTTCCTACGATGACGGTGCTGGAGAACCTTGAGATGGGGGCTTATAAACGGAAAGATAAGACAGCTATCAGTCAAGACATTTATATGGTTCTTACGCTCTTCCCACAACTTAAAGAAAGAGTTAAACAGAAAGCAGGCACCCTTTCCACAGGTGAGCAGCAGATGCTGGCTATGGGCAGAGCATTGATGCTAAAGCCAAAGTTGCTGCTGGCCGATGAGCCGTCACTTGGGTTGTCTCCTAATTTCGTGGAATTGGTCTTTGATAAACTCGTAGAGATCAATGGAAAGGGCACAACTATATTGCTGGTAGAACAAAACGCATCAGAAGCCTTGAAAATTGCTCACCGGGCTTACGTTTTCAGTATCGGCGAAATTGTACTGAAAGATAATTGTGAGAGCCTGCTGCACAATGAGGAAGTCAAAAAGGCTTTCTTGGGCGGTTAGCAGGTAGCCATAGTCCGTGGTGATACCTAAAGCATCCTATTCAAAGCTTGTATGAATCCCGTCCTTACAAATCGCTGAATAGAAACAGTTGCTCGCTCCCAAACGCGGCCTTATTCCTCCTGCGTCTGGTTCTTTTCTTTTTCAGGAAGTTTTCAGGATCAGTATAAAACAGCCAGCCGTCGGGTGCAGCCTCTCGGTACTCTGTGTTATTCGCCTGGTTCAGCTTCGACCAAATCTGCTCGACCCCTTCTGTCTCCAGGCCGGCGACCAGAGCCCTGGCCATCGCGGTTGTCATGTCTTCACCCTGGGTAAGCGCGAGCAATCCGTCTTCGCTAAATTTACCCTCGATAGCGAGGCTCGCCTCTAATTTTGAGCCCATAAGGGACATAGCCTTCTCCTGCATAGTGGGGCGGTAGTACAAATAATTTACCGTCACCGGCTTCTTCTGTCCTATCCTCCAGGAGCGGCGCGATGCCTGCCTGAGCGTAAAAATCGAATAGCCGGTCTGGTAAAAAGTCAGCTCGGGGAAGTCATAAAGGTCAAGCCCTGTTTGAACCAATTTCGGATTTGCTATCACCACATCAGTTCCAGAGTCCACCTTTTTCTTGATCCAATCTTCTCTCTTCTCAGGAGCGACTGAAGCCCTCAGAATCTCTGCGTCAATTCCTTCGTCCAGAAGCAGCTCTTGTAGCCTGGTAGTTACGTCCTTAGTGCCGGTATACTGAGCAAAGGTAAATACTTTTCGGCCTTCTGAAAGATTGTCTTTGATTAGCTCAATGAGCTTTCGTTCTTTGTTGTAAACCCTGTCCTTAGACAGTTCCATCGGTTCTACAATTACTTGCCCTGTGTGAGGATGGATTATCGGTCCATTGTCGAACGGCCTGTCCGGGTAAGAGAGAAGCGTGTTCACATAAGTTCCGAGCAGAGCCTTGCTGCCTTTGCTCAAAGCTTGTTTGACTGCTGACAAAAGTTCATCTTCAAGGCCGCTGTACGCTTCTGCAAGTTCCTCATCCATTTCGATGCCGTGCACGTTTTCGGAGATTGGCGGCAGGTCGTCTGTCATATCACTAAGAGAAAGAAATATCGACTTATCAAGCAGGTGCCTGCTAAAAACAAGTGGCGAAATGCCCGGCTTTCTTTTCAAAACCGTTCGGCCCTTTTTGCCTTTTGAGCAAACATTGTCCTGTGGATATGTCCGTGTTACCCGTTCCAACACGCCATACTTGCTCATCCAGCCCGTGACCTGGCCGTAGTCCAGGCCCTCTTCCTTCATCGAAGCTGGAGACAACCTGTACAGGACGTAGAATATGTCGTCAGCGTAACCACCAAGAAGAGTTCCGGTCAGCCCAATTGTTTTGCCACATGCACTCGACAAAGCACCGAACGAATTGCCCTGGGCGGTGCTGCCGCCTTTGAGTTCGTGAACCTCGTCGGCAATGAGAAAATCGAAATACCCGTTCAGATACCTTTTGACATACTCGGACAACGGAAATCGTCTCATCCTTTCGTTGTCCGCCTGCCATAGGGCGCCATTACAGTCAGGACAAAACCTTTTGGTTCTGGTTACGTAGTTATAATCTACCGGTATGCCGTCCCTGTTAACCAGCAGCTTGTCGCAATCAGGGCAATGGTAGCCGTCTTTGCTCTCAATGACCGCCGGTCTCCAGGCATAGCCAAGCTTTGCCTTGTCCTTGCTGACGATAGTATATTCGGGCCTGGCCGGTTTGCCGTTGTGCTCAAGGTAAAGCAAGTCGTCAAGCTTTCTGATGATTCTCGCGTCAGCGTCCGGGATAGTTTCGTGAACTTCTCTCTGCCATTTCTTTACCAGGTGTCCGGGACACATGACAAGGCTTCTGGCTGGTGTGCCGCCATTCTCGTAAACATAGGGGACAGCCGCCCCGATTATAGTTTTGCCGCAGCCCATTTCGCCGACAACAATAGCCGAGTCATAATCCCGCAGCAGGTTGCACAGACCCATGACGGCGTCTCCCTGGGCCTGGTATGGTTTCCGCAAAAGTGAGTACAGCTTTTCATCCCACGCATCTCCGGGATTGAACAGGGGTTCGGCACTGCCTTTGATTCCGTCCGCCAGGGCGCTGCCATACGCCTTCAGATACTGGTTCATGTCACAGACATCTTGGAGCATTCACACCACTAAAATGATATTTCACCGCTGCTGACCGCATCCGAAATCAGCGAGTCCAGGGCCTCCTCGTCGAGTGTGAGCGAGAGCACCTTTTTCGTGCCTTGCAGCTCGTGCACGTGTCCTTCCTGCCTGAGCCTTTTGTAAAGCCAGTCGGACCATTCCGGAATCACAGGAACCGGATAGCCGGACCTTACCGCTTCATACACAAGCGGGGCGGGATAGTCTTCGTCCACATACAACAGGTTTGCCGGGCCATCGGAGGATCTGAAAAAGCCTTCGCTGGCAACCATTTGATGCAGCAGCGTACCCGGCAATCTGGTGCTCATGATCCTGTATTTCTGACCATACGATGCCCCCGCTTCAATAACCGGCTCGGACATTATCTCTATGCTTCTGCCGCTAACCAGCGCACTGGTTATGGCTTTAACGCTGCTGTCATGGCCCGCGACTGAGAGCAGGTAAAGATACGAATACTCGTCATGGGCATAGCCGTCGGTGAAGGCCTCAACATCTATACCATTGCTGTAGTCCCGGAACCTGACCTTTTCGAGCATTCATAATCACATAAGGTTCTTTATCTGACCGTCCTGGGTCAGCACTTTGATGGAGACCCTGTACCTTTCAATCTCCCGTTCAAGCAGGACATCGCCTTGGTATTCCTGTTCTATGTGACTAACCTTCTCGACCTTGCCCCTGACAATGTGCCTGTCCTCACCCTCGCCTACCTTGCCGTCCAGGCACCCGCTTGCCAGCAACAGCCCCAGGTGCCCGGTATGCAGAGGCAGCGGGGGCCGGCCAACGCCGTCTTTGCTGTTGTGCCCGTCCCGGTTAATCTTTCGCCACAGGGCCGAGGACATCAGTTCCTTTTCCAGCTCTGCCTCGTCTATCAGGGTTGACCGGAACAGCCTGACTTCCGGTGACGCTGGCACCTCGTACATCGGCTCGTCCAGATACGGGATTTCGGGCAGTCCGGTGTAGGGAATAGCAAACAGTTTGCCAAAGGAATCATCATCCAGGCTGTTCCTGGGTTTTTTTCTGCCAAACAAAACTATCTGCTTGAATTTTTCATACTCCCCGTCCTGGAACCTGTACGTGTTGAAATCCCCAAACCTGTAGGACAGGATTTTCGCAACATCTTCAGTAAGCCTTGCCTGCGGAATTATGTAGACCAGAACGCCCTCCGGCAGCAGATACCTGACTGTGCCTCTCAGAAAGGCCTTCTCGGTTCTCTCATGTCTGGACTCGTCTAACAGGCTGCTATTTTGCCAGTCATAAGGCGGGTTCAAAAATAGACATGAGATGGAATTGTTGCTCATCCTTATATCTTCGTAACCGCAGTGCAGGACGTGGTCGAGTGTGTCTGTTGCCTGTTTTGCCCTGTAGTCATCGAGTTCTATTCCGTAGGTGGTGGTGTTGGCACCGTTCACAACATTTCCCAAAGCTCCGCCTTCACCGCAGCAGGGGTCCAGAATGTTGACGTTTTCAGCGGGAAAGCTCAGAAAGGTTCCTACCCGCTCGGCCACGGACAAGGGCGTAGGGTAATAGCCCATCTTGATTCGTCCTTCCGGTCTCATGTGGTGTCCCCTCCCTTTCTACCGTTACCGTTCAAATGCAAGTAGAACCGCCGGAACGTATCGCACTTAATCCTGTCGGTTTTGTAACCGCAGCGTTCATGGACAAGCCGAGTGTGGGCCGGATTGCCGTTGCTATTGCCACAACCGAATTGATAACCCTTGCCGCCTGCCTTGTAGGCCACGGCCACAACCTGCCTGGCCGTATGCTCTTCCAGGGGAGGCCTGCACCTGCCTGCAAAGGACTCAATCATCTCTGATGCTTCTTTCTGCGTATGTCCTGCAGAGCGGAACTTGCTCGCCAGTCTCAGGCACATTCCCGAACGCGAGCCCTCCGGCACACCTTCACGATACAGTTCAAGCTCCGCCTCACAGAGCGTCTCTTTCACATCACCATTATTTAGAAAGCTGCTGGGGTCCGGCAGGTCTGCGTGAGAAAGCTTCTCCGCCTGGGCAGTGCAATGCTCAAACGTGTCTACAGCATCAGGGACAGGTTCGATGCAGTAGCGGGGAATAAGACCGCTCTCGTTCGTCAGCCAGGGACGCCGTGGCTTTTGAGCAATACTGCGTATCTCCTCCGGCTCGCACGATAGCAGCTCTTCCATCTGGAGAGGGACTTTGTATAACCCTGATTTTGAATGCCGCGTGTTAGGAAGCCTCAACAAGCGCATCCTATCCGAGATACTGAAGTCCACTGTCTCCGGGTGTTTGACCGCTGCTTTTTGAACAATAACCTGCCTCACCTCGCGGAAAACTCCTGGCAATTCTGTGCTCGGCTTCACTTGCCCAAAGGCCTCTGTTGCCACGGTTATGTGAAAGCCTTTCATGCCGCTATAGTAAACCGCAAGTGCCTGCTCTGCGGCTCCCCAGTTATCGAGCAGATACCGTGTGACGTCCCTGGCGGTTTCGAGTGCTTGGCCAAGATCAGGGCTGTCGATGTCCAGCGGCAGGTAGTGAGCATAACAAGAACCCTGATAGCCTGATACCGAATGGCCGTTGCCCTGGATGTGCTCGCAAAGGCCCTGGTCGAACAGGAAATACGTGCAGTAGCAGTCCGTGTGGCCGTAGCGTTTAGTCAGGCTCGGCAGTTCTTCGACCTGTGTAATGTTGTTTCTGAAGCCCCGCATACCGCGCGATGCGAAATCAACATACTGGAAGTCCCCGATACCGGTCATTGTCCCACGGTCAAGTAATAGGAAGGCAAGGGCTTTTTATGTGTTGCACGGGGCTTGCTAATAGTGCGGGTAAGGATAAGCGTATTTAAGTCATAATAGCAAACTTTTTTCTATGTCAAAGGAATTCGAGAGAAAGGTTCTCAAACAGATGGGACAGATACATAAAGAAATTCTGGACATATCCATGAACATCGAACTCATAGCCACCTGACATGTCCAGGAAAAATATTCCAAAAAGCAATAACGTGATTGTGGGGCAAGCAAAACACTAATGCTTTTTTAGCTTCGATTTTCCCCGTGCGTTGTCCTGACCACAACCACCTCATCAAATCCCGCTTCGCGACATTTTTTGATGTTAGCCTGAACATCGGATTTGCCTGTCTCAATCTCAATAGCCACACGCTTGCCGTCCTTTGTAGCAACCAGGTCTACCGCTTTACCGTCCCCTATTGGCACCTCTTTTTGTACATTATAGCCCATTTGCCGATAACGCCTGGTAGCAAGCTCCTTGTGATACTCGTGCTCCAGACTGGCATTCTTCGGCAGGGCCTTGACCTTTATTCCCCATGATTCGACCAGCCCCTTGCCCTGGCTGACCAGCTTCAACAACGTGACGCTGCCATCTGGCACGCTGACCTTTTCCTGCTCAATCAAGTCCTTTTCCAGCAACCTCTGCTTGAGTTTAGTTCCTGTATGAGCACTCCAGCCGAGCCGCTGATACCTTTCAGTAATCACTGACAAAGGGTGCTTGGCGATATCCAGGAGTAAACTACGCTCCCGTGCACCTATTTCCTGCTCTTTATTTTCCCTTCTGTCTGGTTCGGGAAGAGCCCGAATAGCCTCGTTCAGAGCCGAACGCAACTCCTCCACCGTGCGCTTCAGGGAAGGACTTCGGGAATCTTTTCTTACAGTCTGCGGCGTTTTGAAAGAGGTTGAAACAGGAAACTGAGGGAACTGTACAAGAAATGGGCTGACCCAGCGGTCCGGAAGTTTAACGATAGCGTGTCCTACTGGCAGCCTGCCGATGTAGTCCCAGTTTTCCCGTGGCAGTGTCAATGCTTTTCCCGCAGCCTCCACGTCATCCCCGTGCTTTAGGTTCATGCAGATGGTTACGCCCGTATTTCCCAGTGCAGGGATGGTTAGCAAACTGGGGTTCTGGTCCAGAAGCACAAGGGCCTGTCCGAGATCCCTCATCTGCCTGAGTATCAGGTCGTGGACGGATTGTTCGTCACCGGCTCGCCGTAGAAATAGGTTGTGGGCTTCCTCGATGACTACCGCATGTTTGAAGGTTTGCGATCTGCCTTCCGCGAGACGGTAATAGTAAAGCCAGAGAAGGAAAGTCTGAGTGAATAGCTCCCGATCGGTTTCACTTCCCAGGCCGGGCAGTTCCAGGATTACCGGCTTGTCCAGGACATCTGCGAGTGTTGTCGCGCTATCGGAGTTCACCAGACGACCGATGGGGCCTGTGGTCAACTTGAACAGTATATTGAGTGCCGAAACCTTCCAGTCTTTTTCCCTCGAATCCGCAGGGTAGCCCTCGGTGTAATGCCGAATGGCATTGAAGGTTATCGGTTTGCCCCGCTCGGCTCCGAGAAATTCCAGGGCCTTGAGGAAGAAATATTCGACCCCACGTGTGCTGAGCAGGTGGTGTCCAGGCAGGTAAGTAGTACAAATAACAGAGACTATGTCACGCAGGTAGGCCTGACGCTGATTCTCCGAGAGGTTCACAGGGGGCTTGAGTGGATTGAAGGATAGCGATTCGGCCTCACCCAGGGGGAAAAGTAGAACGTCCTTACCCTCTGGCGTGTTGAGGAAGTGCTTGTAGTTTCCCCGCCAATCAAGGATGATAAATGGCTTTCCGGCCCGCAAAAGATTCCAGACGAGCAGGTAACCCACGTTGGTTTTACCTGCACCGGAACGTCCGAGGATCACTATGTGTTGCGGAAGGTCGTTTTCTCGCAGCCCAAAGAGGTGCCCTGGTCTGTCTGCGTATGTTACGGTTCCAAGGGGATACTCACCTTTGGTTTTGTCTCCGGGTGGTGGCTCCAGCAGGATGTGTCGTCCAACATAACCCTCGTCCAGCAGTTCCGTTGCCAGAGCCTGGGCTACTGCACGGATGTCCTTTTCCTGGCCGGGGTCGAGAAGGACAGCCAGCCAGAAGGCGTCTGCCATGTCCCCTATAACTGGGCGAAGTTTTGCCAGAAGGTCTTTGAATTCTTTAGAATACATACAAATCACGTTGGAGCCTCGCGGTTTTCAGCCGATGCTGCCGTATTACCAAGGGCATCTATCTCACGTTGGAGCTTTCTGATTTCGCCCTTCAGCCAGACCAGGTCCCGCCAGCTCAGAAGAGCCTCCCGTCGACGTTCACGTTTAAGATCGGAAAGCCGGCGTTCCAGGTGCTTTCTATTTTCCGGGTCATTGAGCCCGCTTTTAAGTGTAGACAGGGATAGCTCGCAGTCTTGTATCTCAGGGTCGAGTTCTTCTAAAGCATACTGCATTAGGTGTTGCCTTTCTTTTTTAGCGGACTCCAGTTCATCGAGAGCCCGCTGTAAAAAACTAAGCCGATCTGCAAACAAAGACTGTAACAGCCGGAGTGGTCGCAGTGGTCTTGCCTCATTAGAGGGTAACGGTTCTGTGGCAAGCCAGTCAGGTGGAACAGGCTCGCCTATGAGGTCACGGAAATCTTCCGCGCGTCCGACGCTGCTGCGGTTAGTTGAGCGGGGTTCGGAGCTGTCTGCGGTGTCGTGAGAATAAATCTCTTCCTTTGAGTCGAAGCTCAATGGGTAAGGCTGGTACTTCGGATATATCTTCCCTACCACGTTTTTCCGGCCACGCATGCTTCACCCTGAGAATCAGGGTTGAGTTTTAGAGCAGTGGCAATAAAAACATGAGTGATACACGGCTTGCCGTTCTCACGTTTAGCACAGGGGAGGTGCTCGCTTGTTTGCAAAAGATGAGACAAGAACCGCTCCGAAGCTTGCATACAAAAGGTCATTTGACTTTCAGTTGCTTTTAAGCTTCTTTGTATTTTAACCTGCTCAGTAGTTTTTGTATCTTTTGAAAGTCGTGCTCGTTTATACCGTCCGCGTCTATAAACACGAACGCTTTAGTACACAACCTTCGCAGCATTTTTTGTATGTTCTCAAACGCTCGTTTGTTGATTTTGTCTGCGTCTACGAACAAAAACATTTTGCCATGCAATTATATTACAATTGTAAATTTATAAGAGAGGTGGCCGAGCTTGTTAGATATTAGAGACCAGCATCCCTGATAACTAACCTGATTTCATCAGCGGAAGGATAGTCAACTCTTAATGTTTCTTCCAAAATATAATCATCCTCAGGAGCCAGTTTATGGTACTTCTGAACCTTTCGGGGTAAGTTTGTTTTTGACTCTATAAAATATCGCCACTTGCGGAATACTTCGGACCCTTCGCCTGTTTTGTAAGTCCATGTCAGGTCGTATACTTTAATGCTGTCTTGGCCAGCCTTTGTACAATACGTAAGTATAATCCAAAAAGATAAACACAGTAAGACTGCCAAAACGATGTAGAGAGGTCTGCAATAACCAGCAAGCCTGCTTTTTAGTCCCACTGCAATCACCCCCAGCTAATTCAGACAGGTAAAATCAAAGCTCCGGTAATCGAGCTTCATTTTTCCGGTGGTAATATCCGTGCCCCACTTAAACAAAAAACTCATAACAGAGTTTGACAACCGCTCTCTGAAAGCAGAATCCAAACCACAACCCAAAGAATCATCTAAATCACATAGCCATAAAGGGACATGATCAGGCAACAAAACTTCTTCATCCCACAAGGGGGCTAAATGCTCTATTAATTGTTTTCCGCCCAGGGCCAGCAAAGTGTACACGTCGTCAATCGAATTATCAAAGATTTGCGAAATATCTTTTGTGCTCATCATCTCAATATGACGAAACACAAGCACCTGGTGAAAATCCTCCTCAACCCTGTTCAATGCCGTTGCTAATTTGATCATTTTTTCATCACTTAAAAGCGGCTCGCTTTTTGCACGATGACCGTTGTTGCTGAGTTTTGATTCTTCTTTCAGTACGTCCGGGGCGATATCATCGACCAAGCCAGCTACGCTTACAAAAGGGCTGGATTGAGGCATTTCTAATTGTGCTATAAGGGGATACGTTGCTATAAACGTGTAAACTGTAATTTTCTCAGCTACATGTTTGTTGTTGGTATATTTACTGCACCTTAGTAAAATATATCGTAAGAGAAACTCGACCACTTTACCATATGCGTCCAACATCATATCATTAAGATCAGCTGATGAAACATCTTCTAAGGGAATATCTTCTGCTTTCATGTTTTTCTTTCTCCTCAGGTATATAGTTTTTCCAGTGATTTGGTAACGTCGGGATCCATCACGTCTGCGTAAACTTCCGTGGTGTGAGAATTCGAATGACCAAGTTGCTTTTGTACAAGCCTGAGATTGTAGCCGCTGGCCTTGTAAAGCTGGCATGCGTATGTATGCCTGAGGCAGTGGATGGAATAATGTCCGGGCAGACCCGCTCTGGCAGCTGTTCTTTTGAAGGCTTTTTCAATGGCTCTTGATGTCATATGTCCACCGGTGTGACTGGACCGCAGCAGCGGGTCGCCCGGTCGAACCGGTTCCTCGCCAGCCTGTTTCCAATGCAAATATTCTTCATAATGTCGTTTGAATTCACTGTTGAATCGAACAAGCCTCTTTTTGCCGCCTTTGCCGTTTCGGACAATAAGAGAACCGGTACGGTCATCCACGAAAAAATCCCCGCAGTTCAGTTGTGCAATTTCCGTGACTCGCAGGCCCGTCGACAGAGCAAGGTGTATGATGAAATAGTCCCGTACCGTGGCCTTGTGGTCATGAAGCAAGGCTTGTTCAGCCAGTTTCCTGGCTGTCCCCAGGAGCCGTTTTACCTCTTGTGGCGAGAGGAACTTGCTCCGGTCCAAAACCCAGTCGAAGCCAGCCATTTTCGATACACCTTCGCTTAACTCCTTCAAAAAAGTTCGCAGTTGGTGTAGAAAGCGAACTTTTCAAGTGCGGCTGAATTGCTGCAACTGCTGCC
Organism: Planctomycetota bacterium; assembly: GCA_003644205.1. Classification (GTDB taxonomy): domain Bacteria; phylum Planctomycetota; class Phycisphaerae; order Sedimentisphaerales; family Anaerohalosphaeraceae; genus QNBT01. The sequence goes on from QNBT01000001.1 coordinate 46,740, forward strand.
TATACAAGCGGTTATGAGGCAGTATTTAATATTGGATGTGAAAGTTTATAAATGTTGCCGAGATTCTGGCTTTGGGACAAAACTCATTTTGATAATCGGTAGCAGGAGGTCCTAATAGGTGTCGAATTTCACAAAAACCGACCGATAGCAAGCGGCAATATTGTCCCAAAGCTCGAGATTCTGGGAAGCTGAAGGGATAGATGCGGAAGTGATTATAATTACAGTGCAGACAACCGGTTTTGAACTTGTAGTGTTGAAGAAACGTATAATATGCGCAAGAAAAAAAGTTCAGATCTTACACCAAATCTGAACCTTTTAGAACCAACTATAACAATACTATAACACTGCTGTCGATTTTGTCAAATAAAAAATGACACGATTTTAGGATAACAGGGAATCCTCGTCGCTGACTACTTGCGTCAGCCGATAACAGTCGGAGCGGTGGTGGGAATGGCTTTTATGAAGTTATCGTTTCTGTGGTTTATACTTTTCAGCTCTTTGTTTAAACTTTTATCCGCACAAAGCGCACCATCCGCGTAAACCTTATAAACTTAACGGGTATTAATTCCTCACTATGCAGTGGCACAACGAACAGGTCATTCTTGCCAACCTGGATGTTCTCAGCGAAAGCCATGCCGTTGAGGAGCTTTACGCAAGAGAAGCCCAGCTAAAGGAGATCGGGATTTGTCTTAGACCAATCACTGAAGGTAAAAAGCCCATGAACGCCTGGCTGCACGGGAAGCCGGGTGCTGGCAAAACAGCCACCGCTCGGTGGCTCCTGAAAAAGCTTAAAAGTGAAGCCGGTATTCGCGGCATCTACGTCAATTGCTGGGAGAATCCTACCTTTTTTTCGGTGCTGGATTGTATTGCCAGAGAGTTGCGAATGCTTGGAGCAGAGAAACTCAGTACATCCTTCAAGCTCGACAGGCTCAAAAAGCACCTCTCTAACGACCGCTTGGTCATAGTCCTGGACGAGATAGACCAGTCACCACCAAAGGAACGCAATGCGATCCTCTACAACCTGCACGACCTTCCAGGTGTTGGGCTGGTATGTGTGTGCAACTCGGAACATGTTTACTTCGACCTTGAGGAAAGGGTGCAGTCAAGGCTTAATCCGTTCCGTATATTTTTTGAGCAGTACTCACCGGAGGAACTGTTCAAGATTTTAGATCGGCGGGCACAGTACGCCCTCGCTCTTGGAGCGTATAGTGAGCAGCTTTTGCGGACAATAGCCGGCCTTGCCGATGGCGACGCAAGAATAGCAATACAGACTCTCAAAAACGCGGCCTATCTGGCCGAGAACGACAACCACGAAAAAATCAGGAAACACCACGTGCATCGTGCCTGGAACTCTGCGAAGGACTTGAAGAAGGTCTTTCTACTGCGTAAGCTCACCGACCACCACTGTCTTCTTTATGAGCTAATTGCAAAGAATGGCGGAATTTTGTCCGGTGACCTCTGGCGTTTGTACTTGAAGACGTGCCGTGCAACTCGCACTAAGCCCATTGCTGTTCGGACCTATTCACAGTACTGCAACAAACTCGTGGAACTTGGCCTTGTGCAGGCAAAGAGAGCAGCGATACAGGGGAAGGTAAGGAAGTTCAGCACAATTCAGTAGTATGCATGTTTAACCGCACGTTTTGCATAACATCTTCGCAAATCTCTTTTACAAGATGCCCCACAGAATTTGCTATTGGTGAAACTATGGATGTGACCAGGAATGAGGACAAAAGAAGCTTGTCGTATTGCGGGATACGATCCGATCCACCTTCTTGGTTCCCAGTACTCGAAGAGCTTCTCAATCTGGCAGCTACATTCATTCACATAGAAAGTGTCGAAAGCATTCCTCGGCAGGAGAACAAACTCGGTTCATAAAGTCAGTTGTGAGAGCCAACAGATGCTTCGATCACCGTCCGTTTCTCCTGAAGCCCGACTCTAATCTCGCCTATAGCTTTCAGAAGTTCCGGTGTCTGCTTAGACTTCTCCAGAAGGGCATTCATAAACCGCTCCATCATACGGTCGTAAACCTGCCTGCTCTCAATGAATTCCTGCACCTTCTTTTCCACCTTAGCTTCAATCTCTGATTCAAGAGAGACCTGCCGGTCTGGGAAAACCTTCATCTCCGTAGGAAGCCCACACGTACATGTCTCCACGTACAGCGGGTTATGTTTTCCGCATCCAGGGCACTTTACGCTGCGGTTCAACTCGGCAGCGTTCTCAGTGGGCAGTCCATTCATTTTCTTCTGGATCTGCTCCAAGTTGTTGTAGGACAGGTGTGAATAGTGCTTCATAACCTTGGAGTCTTTGGAAAGCCCGTGAAACACCTTGATGGCCTGTTCAGGCCAGCCAGCCGCCTGTTTGTGTGTAATTGAGCACGCCCGGAACAGGTGCGGATACACCCGCTTGTTAATGCCCGCGTTAACGGCAGTTACTTTAAGGATTTTGCCGACCGTTTGAGCGTAGAGGGGAACGCTTCCGTCGCGCTTCAGGTTGCTCCAGAGCGGAGCGTTGGGATCGTCCTTCAGCGGGTGATAATTCACCCAGCTGGCCAGGTGCCTTTTGCACGAGACCAGGGGAATTACTCTAGGCCGCGTCTTGCTGACCGGGAGCGTTGCTTTGACGACGGTGGAAGTGAACTCAAGGTGCCTGATGTTCATCGATAACATCTCCGAGATACGTGCCCCCGACTCGTAGAGAAAAGATATCATAGCCTTGTCCCTCGGGTTGCGGGCGTGGCGTATCATCTCAACCACTTCTTCAAAAGTCAGCAACTGCTCGGGCTCATGGATTCGTGTCGTGTCCCCGTTTGACTTGATCCATTTCACTTTGCGGGGATATTCCTCGTTGTCTCCCTCCAGCCAGCGGTAGAACCGCTTCAGAGTCACCTTGTAACCATGTAACGTTCCCTGTGAGTAAACGCCGCCACTTTCACAGGCATGGCCTTTTGAAAGAAACGTCAGAAGGCAACGCAGATCCTGCTCGGTGACAGCGTCAAAATCCTTTTTCAGCCAGGTTCCGAGTTTGCGGAGCTTGTGTGTATAGAAGGTTAGACGCCTCTCTGATACCTCCGGTGATATGTGGCTGAGAAACCTGAAAATCAACTCCTTGTTTCTCGCCGTCAGTTCGCGCGCGTCTACGACTCTCTCAAGCCCCCTGATGTCAAGGGCTGAAAACGTTGCCGACAAATCAAGTTTGCGGATAAACGAACTTACAGTTTGCCTTTTCTGTGCGCTTAAAGATTCTGCCTTCATCACCATATCAACCACTTCCTTAGTTAGTTTTTAAGCAGAGTGTTGACAGGGTTCGCGCCTCGTGCCGATTAGCCCCGCCAGAACTAATCGGTTGAAGGTTCAAACCCCGCGGGTTCTTGAGGCCCAAAACGCTCTCCTGAGGATAATTTGGAAGGGGTCTTAATAAAACTTACTGTTCTCAATGCCATAAAAGCACAAATCGCAAGCTCTTTCTCCGACAGCCTAAAATGGCCGCAGACAAAACCTCCTGTAATGTCAGGCAGCTACAGGCCAGAAAGTCCATACCCGGCAAAGTGCAAGGAGTGCATCTGCGGGATTGAAAACGACAGAGGCATCTGGTGCGCTGTGCTCAAGAAAATCCCATCTTCCAGGGAGGTAAAGCAGTGCCGCCGCTTCTGTCCGAAAGTAATACTTGAAGATCCGGCAGGCATTGAGTAGCTGCCCTGAACATGTGTGGAGGTGTAACATGAGAGGGACAATCGAACAGGTCTGGGAGAACGAGAGCAGAAAGGGACAGAAATACCTGACCGTCCAGGTCGGGGGAGAGCGATACAGCGTCTGGGACGACAAGTACTTCGACACGCTGCAGGAAGGCGTGACCGTCGACTACGACTTCAGGCAGAGCGGGAATTTCAAGAACATGACGGACATAGAGCCCGTTGATGGCAACAGCAACGGACTGCCACGATACCAGCCGAACGGCAAGGACAGGCAGATCGCAAGGATGTCATGCCTGAAATCCGCCAGCGAGATTCTTGCACCCGTGCAGCTTGACCCTGATGCCAAGAAGGATCTGACCATAGAGACGGCGAGATTCTTTGAACGCTACGTCTTCGAAGGCGGGCAGGAAGTTCCGGCACAGAATAGCGGCGGGGGGAACCATGGCAGAGGCCGACAGTGAATCCTCTTCAGACAGGCAGGTGGGAGCCATCTCGACGATAAGGCCCCACCTGTCAGTCTCCCAGCTTAAGATGTACCTTCGCTGTCCTCTTCAATACTTCTTCAGATACGTATGTGATCTGAAGTCTCCGCCGACAGGCGGCCTGACCCTTGGCCGGACGATCCATCAGACCCTTAACGACAACTACAGGCAGAAAATGAAGACCGGCCATGATATTATTGTCCCTCATATAACGGAGCTTTTCAGCGAACACTGGGAACGGGAAGTCAGGGAAACGGAGTTCAAAGACGGGGAGAGTCCGGGGAAGTTCAAAGATGACGGCGTGGGTCTTCTGAAGGCATACTTCGATCAGGTCGCTCCGGGCGTCCAGCCGGTCGAAGTCGAACTGGAATTCCTGATCGACACACCGGGAACGCGGCTTCCTCTGAAAGGATACATCGACCTCATCGACGATCAGGGATGCATCATCGACCACAAGACAACGAAGCGGAGCTTCCCGGAAAACACCGCGGAAAAGGACGTCCAGTTGACAGCCTACTCGCTGGCCTTCCGCACGCTCTACGGCCAGGAAGAAAAAGGGGTCCGCCTCGATGTGATGGTCAGAAACAAACAACCCAAGATACAGCAGTTGGACGGGACAAGAACTCAAGCAGACATAGACCGTTTTGCCCGCCTCGCAGGGCAGGTCGAAAACGCAATCCGGTCCGGTGTATATTATCCAAACGAAAGCTACATGTGCGGCATCTGCGGCTATCAGGGAATGTGCGAGAAGTGGTAAGAGATTGAGTGCATCGGGCACGGGAAACCTCTTGGGTATTGCACTTGACTTTAGATCACTATTCGAGTATATGAATTTAAATATTGACCACAAGAAGAATGTAGTACCTACTTAAGATATTTGTATAGAGGCAAATCATGGCCAAAAAGCAATTCTATGATATTGGAGATGAAAAGACAAAAATAGAAGTTAAGATCAGTTATCGCATTATCCAACTCTTCTCTGAAGGTCTTTACACGAGTCCCAATAAAGCTATAGAGGAACTTGTGTCTAATGCTTTTGATGCCGGCGCACATAATGCCCATGTGATTCTCTCACCTGACTTGGTCGCAAAGGACTCTACAATAGTTGTAGTGGATGATGGTACTGGCATGGACATCAACGGTCTCAAGAAGCACTGGATAATAGGTGTCAGCGACAAGAGGAACGATTCTGGAATTGCAAACGGCAGGAAACAAATAGGCAAGTTTGGTATTGGCAAGCTGGCAACATTTGTACTTGCCAGACGCCTTACCCATATATGTAAGCGTAATGGTCATTTCTACTCCACCAGCATGGACTACAGTAGGATTCCAGAAGGAGAACAGGGCGGTATAGAGACAGAGGAGAAAGTGACATTACCACTTCGTGAGCTTACGGAAGAGCAAGCAAAAGTGGCCATTGGTAAATGGGTTAATGGAAATAAGCCCGGCTTCAAGGCATTCAAGCTGTTCGGACCAAAGGCGACTGATAGCTGGTCCATCGCCGTTATGTCAAATCTAAAGGACCTAGCCACCGAGCTGAAGCGTGGACGGCTCCGATGGGTTTTGCAGACCGCCATGCCTCTCAGAGACGATTTCATTTTGTATCTTAATGGGGATCAAGTACCACCTTCCAAGCTAGGAAAGCGTCTGAAGAGGTGGGGGTTGGGTAAGGATATGAAGAAACTCCAGAAACCGGCCCCTGTTGATGACCTCGAGGTGACCAGTGATTTACAGGAGCCTGAGAAGTCAATACATCGATATGGACTCACTCACCCTGAGTTGGGACGGGTCACTGGCTATGCTGAGATATATAGGGACCTTCTAACTGAAGGTAAGTCTGCGGATGTTGGTAGAAGTCACGGATTCTTTGTTTATGTTTGTGGGAGATTAGTGAACATTGATGATGAATACTTTGGAATTGACAGGAACCAGTTAAGACATGGTACATTCTCCAGATTCCGCATGGTAGTGTATATTGACCGTCTGGACAAAGATTTACGATCTTCCAGAGAAACCATCCGGGACGGAGTGCTCGTTAATATTACTCGTAATATCCTACGGGCAGTTTTCAATCAAGTCAGGACTGAACATGAAAAACTGGAGCGAGAGGCCTCGTCTGCGGTCAGTATGTCGGTCCGTCTTGCGAGTAGCCCGGGCAGTCTAACCCGCGGACCTCTCATCAGCCTTATTGAGGCAGCACTTGAGGGAAAATTCTCACCAAGGTACTTGAGATTCCCTTCAGATTTATCACGAGCCAAACAGAAGGAATTCCTAAAGCAACTAAAGGAGAGAATCGAAGACCCTGCCAAGTTCGTGCAGGAGGTAATGGTGGATATCTTGGAGGATCGAGGGATTGCACTTTATGATGCTGAGAATGCGGTACTCATCATAAACAAAACGCATCCCTTTGTCGCTTCATTCTTGGACGAGTATGAAACTAACCGTAGGAGTCTCGCTTTGGAATTATATGCCATGTCTGAGGTTCTCCTGGAGGCATACTTATATGAAGTTACAGGTGACGAAAATATGGTCCGAGATGTAATGGACCTAAGGGACGAACTCCTCAAGCATCTCGTCCGTTCCAGTGGCAAGAAGAACGCTTATTTGGTCGCTCAGGCATTGGAGGATTCTGTTACAGATGCGGACGCTCTTGAGATAGCGCTTGTTGATGCTTTTGATAGTATGGGCTTTGATGTGAGCCGAGTAGGGGGCAACGGTAAACCTGATGGTATTGCCAAGGCGTACCTTGGAGCGTCAGCCAAAGGTGGTGAGCAGCGCTACATAGTAAGCCTAGAAGCCAAGAGCAAGCAGAGACTGGGAGTAAAGGTAAAGAAAAGTCAGGTGGGGGTCTCTACGGTCGCGCGACAGCGCGATGAGTTCCATTGTGATCATGCTATAGTTGTCGGTCCTGACTTCGAGACAAAGAAGGGTAACAAGTCGGCCGTAATCAGAGAAATTAAGGCCAACTCAAGCAAGACTGGCAAGACCATTACCCTGATGAGAGTATGTGATTTAGCGAGTTTGGTGCGACTTGTTCCACTCAAGAGAATAGACCTGGGAAAGCTACGAGAGCTATTCCAGACGTGCACAAGTTCCATAGAATCGGGAGAATGGGTTAAAAAGCTTAAAGAGGAGAAAAAGCAGTCAGTTCCCCCGTGGAGGGATATCCTTGAGGAGATATGGAAGTTACAGAACGAGACCCCGGGTGAACCAGTGGAGTTCAAGGAAATCACTACCGCGATGCGGCGAGCGAAAAAGAGCGACTTAAAGAAAGACAAAATGAGAGGATACTGCCGTGCATTGGCTGCATTGGCTCCTGATTATGTGTCGGTTCGTACAAACTCTATTGAGTTGAGTCAGCGACCAGATAAGGTACTTGATGCGATGAAGGCAACCTTTGCGGCCTATCCTGAAAATGAACAGGTCCAAGCAGAAGCAGTATAGTTCATATATGAAGGTGAAATAGCTAATGAAGGAAATGAGACCTATACACCCTTTCCCAGCGCGAATGGCGTCTTCAATCGTCTTGAGTAGGCTGCCCTCTGCCAAACAACAACCGCTTACTGTGCTCGATCCTATGGCTGGCTCTGGAACTACATTGGTTACTGCAAGGTCGAAAGGACATAAAGCCATCGGATGCGATACCGATCCGCTGGCCGTATTAATTTCGAAAGTTTGGTGTGCCGATATAGACCAAGAAAGATGCACCCAAGCCGCAGAAGCAGTCGTAAAAAAAGCACGACAGCGATATCACCATATCTCCGAAGCAAAGGCATATCCATCAGATGCCGATGATGAGACTCGTTCTTTCATCAAGTTTTGGTTTGACACTAATGCAAGAAAGCAGCTTCACTCACTTGCAGAAGCCATTTCAGAAACTAAAGGGACATTAGTCCGTGATTTCTTATGGTGCGTGTTTTCACGCCTAATTATCACTAAACGGATGGGAGCCTCGCTTGCCATGGACGTTTCACATAGCCGGCCACACAGAGTCTATGAACGTTCTCCAATAAATGTAGTAAAAAAGTATGAGGAAATGGCTGTAAAAGTGGTAAGACTATGCCCTTTTGATGGTTCAGAGAACATCCCAAAGTCTAAGGTATACAAGAGAGACGCACGGAACTTGCGTTTTGACGATGGAAGTATTGATGTTGTGATAACGTCTCCTCCATATCTGAACGCTATTGATTATCTTCGTGGGCATCGTATGTCGCTTGTTTGGATGGGACATAAGATTTGCAATCTTCGCAACCTCCGAGCAAACAATGTAGGAGCCGAAGTCGGTTTTAAAGGAGATTTGAATGATGCTAGTTTTTTTACAATTCTTAAGGAGATGGGAGTTGGTGAAAAAACTCCTGAAAGACTAAGGCGGATGTTACTAAGATACATCCACGACATGGAGGCTATACTAAGCGAAACGTCCCGTGTGCTGACCGAGAAGGGGCAAGCAGTATTTGTAGTGGGTGATTCGACCATTGGGGGCACATATATCAGGAACTCAAGAGCGATAGCAAGTCTGGGAAAAAGACATGGTTTCAAGCTCGTGTCTACGAGACGAAGACAAATACCTAATAACCGCCGGTATCTCCCACCTCCCACGTCCAAAGGTGCAGGCAA
>QNBT01000002.1 GCA_003644205.1 Planctomycetota bacterium
AGGTGTCAGTTTCAATACTGTCTTGTAAACCAGCAAATTTTTCCCGATACTCACACCATCACGCAATGATTTTTCTTGTTTCCAGCTGGTGCGGTGATTAAAATCGCGCTTTATGAAAAAGGCGAGCATAATCAGCGTGGGCAATGAGCTTTTAGCGGGGCTTACTGTAAATACCAATGTTGGGTATTTGAGCAGGAAGCTCTTGTCGATGGGAATCCCGACCAGCAGTTGTTACACCGTTGGCGACCGGATAGATTCGATAGTCCAAATATTGTCTCAGGCGGCGCAGCAGGCGGACATCATTATTATTACAGGCGGGCTTGGCCCTACAGACGATGATTTAACCCGGCAGGCGCTGGCGAGATTCATGCAGGTGGAATTGGAGTTCAGCGAAGAGCTATTGGCGCAGATATCGGAGTTTTTCTCAAAGCGCGGCCTTAAGATGTCAGCCAATAACAAGGTTCAGGCTTATATCCCGGCAGGAGCTGAGGCAATTGTGAATAATGTGGGTACTGCGCCGGGTATTATGGCCGAACGCGATGGTAAGATTTTTGTATGCCTGCCAGGTGTGCCGGCTGAAATGAAACAAATGTTTGCTGAGTCTGTTGCCGGCAAGCTCAAACAGGTCGGCGGCGGTCAGGTTGTCCTTACGCGAAAACTCAACTGCTTTGGGACGGGCGAGTCCGTCATTGCCGAAAAGCTCGGCGATTTGATGCGGCGAGACCGAAATCCGCTTATTAACTGTACGGTCAGCGGCGGTGTCATCACGCTGTACATCGTTGCGACAGCCGAAAATAAAGATGTTGCTGAAGAAATGGTCGAAAAGGACCTGCACCTGCTGCGAGAGATTCTGGGCGATTTGGCTTATGGTGCCGATGAGCAGACGTTGGCTGAGGTTGTGGGTGCAAAATTGCGTTCGCACCGAAAGAGCCTTGCGGTTGCTGAGTCGTGTACCGGCGGGCTTATCGGCAAGTTATTGACGGATGTGCCGGGTTCAAGCGAATATTTTACGTGCGGGTGGGTAACTTACAGTAATGAGGCAAAGGTGAGTGAACTTGGAGTTGACAGGATATTGATAGACAAATGCGGGGCTGTGAGCGAAGAAGTGGCCCGTGCGATGGCAGAAGGTGCCCGGGTCAGGGCGGAAGCCGATTTTGCCATTGGGGTAACCGGCATTGCCGGGCCGGGTGGTGGAACTGATGAAAAACCGGTGGGATTGGTTTATATCGCCGTAGCCGGGGCGGGGCGGCTCGATGTTGAGCACCATATTTTTTCGCATTCGAGGGGGCATATTCGCTATCGGACGGCCCTGGCCGCGTTAAATATGCTCAGACTGAGACTGTGAATTTGACTGCGGTTCGCAAATTTGGTATAATAAAAAATATGATGGGAGTAACTGTGTAAAGACTGGTTGGTTTATGGCAAGAAAACGCAGACATTTGGGCGAGATCCTTTATCGCAACGGCCTAGTCAAGAAAGAAACGCTGGTCAAGGCGATAAAAAAATCCAAAGCGGATAATAAGCGCCTTGGCGAAATCTTAGTCGAGCAGGGACTGATAAATGAAGAGGACCTCAGCAGGGCCATTGCACAACAATTCGGTCTGGAGTATATCGACCTTGACGAACAGGAAATCCCTCAAAGCGCAAGGAAACTCATCCCGGAGGAGTTGATGAGGAAGCACCTGATTCTTCCTTTGGGAATGGATAACGGCACCATGAAGGTGATTATCAGCGATCCTCTTGACCTTGATACGCTGGATTTACTGCGTTTTCGCCTGAACGCAGAGTTGGAATGCTGTTATGCGAATCCATCCAAGATAAAGTCGTACATATTTCATAAGATGGATGAAGTCAGAAGCAGCATTGACGCCACGGCGGCGGAGCTTGCCGCTGCAGGCCATGCGATAGAAGCGGAAATACGCCGGGCCGAGGCACAGGAAGATGAGGACGAGGGGCCGATTATTCGACTCGTAAATCTTGTCATAGATGAGGCCTGTCGAATGCGCGCCAGCGATATTCATGTCGAGCCAATGGCCGACAGGGTGCGCCTGCGATACCGTATTGATGGTGTCTGCATAGAAAGAGACAATATCCCGAAAAATATGCAGGCTCCGGTAACTACTCGCTTGAAGATACTTTCCGGTATGAACATCGCCGAGAAGCGACTTCCGCAGGACGGACGAATTATGCGAATGGTTGATGGACAGAATATTGACTTTCGCGTATCCGCTCTGCCGGGATATCACGGTGAAAGCATAGTACTGCGTATCCTGCGCCCCGAGTCTGTAAATATTGGTATTCAAGCCCTTGGTTTCGAACCGGATGATTACGAGCGCTTTCAGAAGATAATCAGAAGGCCCAACGGGATATTCCTTGTGACAGGCCCTACCGGTAGCGGCAAAACCACTACATTGTATTCGGCTCTGATGGAGCTAAACCGACCGGATAAGAAAATCATTACGGCCGAAGATCCCGTCGAGTACAACATTACAGGAATAAATCAGTGCCAGGTGAGGATGGAAATCGACCTGAGCTTCGCTAAAATCCTTCGCTCGATGCTTCGCCAGGCACCCAATATTATCCTGATAGGTGAAATTCGTGATGGTGAAGTGGCGGATATTGCCATTCAGGCAGCCCTTACCGGCCACCTTGTTTTTAGCACGCTCCATACGAACGATGCCCCAGGTGCAATTGCCCGTTTGCTTGATATGGGGGTAAAGCCGTTTTTGGTTGCCAGTTCTATACAGGCCATAATGGCACAAAGACTCATTAGGGTGATTTGTGACGGATGTAAAGTGGTGGATGAGAAACCGAATCCCCATTTTCTCCGGTTGCTTAATATCAAACCGGAGGAGTTGAAAAAGACTCCGGTTTACAAAGGAGCAGGGTGTGCCAAATGCCAGAACACAGGATACAAAGGACGAATAGCTATTTTTGAAATGCTGGAAATGAACAACGAGTTGAGAGAGTTGGCCTTTGCCAGGGCACCAGCTGGTCAACTGCGCAGGGCAGCACGCGCCGGTGGAATGCGGACGCTGCTTGAGGATGGCAAAATCAAAATATTTAATGGCGTAACCACACCGGACGAAGTAGCTCGAACGACACAGGCGGAGGGTTTGGTTTTTGATGAACAGGAGACAAGCGCAGGCTGATATCATGATAATACGAAAAATACAATCTATAATGTTACAGGATTAAAAAATGGCTACAATTCATATTGATAGGTTACTGGAGGCGTGTATTAAAATGGGCGGTTCGGATTTGCATCTTGTAACGGGTCGTCCACCGGTACTTAGAATGCACGGGCGACTAAGGTCACTTGAGACAAAAGTCCTGGAACCGGATGATACGGTTGCACTGATGAAGAGCATTACTCCTGAGAGAAATCAACAGGAGCTTCAGGAGGTAGGAGGAACCGATTTCGGGTTTGCATTCGGTGATGCAGCACGCTTTCGTACCGCGATTTTTCGACAGAGGGGTGATATATCACTGGTGTTAAGACTTATTCCAACTGAATTGATGAGTTTTGAGAAAATTGGTCTCCCGAAAATTTGCTCTGCATTATGCCGGAGACCACAAGGACTCTTTCTTGTAACCGGTCCAACAGGTAGCGGCAAAACAACAACATTGGCAAGCATGATAAACTATATTAACGAGAATCTTGATCGACATATAGTCACCGTTGAGCACCCTATTGAGTATTATCATCAGCACAAGAAGTCTATAGTTAACCAGCGTGAAGTCGGCGCGGATGTGCCGAGTTTTGCTGAAGCACTGAGGCGTGTTCTGCGCCAGGACCCTGACGTGATTTTGGTTGGGGAATTACGTGATTTGGAAACTATGGAGGCGGCTATCAGGGCAGCAGAGACAGGCCACCTCGTCTTTAGCACAGTTCACACAACTGGATGCCAGGGAACAATTAACAGGATTATTGATGCTTTTCCCGTCGAACAGCAGGAGCAAATTCGTATCCAACTGAGTATTAATCTCATAGCTGTGCTTAGCCAGGCACTTTGCCCGTTATCGAGCGGAAAGGGCCGAGTTGCGGCCTACGAGTTCATGGTTGTCACACCGGCCATTGCAAATCTCATTAGAGAAAACAAGACATATAGGATCGAATCGAGTATTCAGACAGGTAAGAAGCTCGGAATGCAGCTTCTCGACGAGCATCTCTGGGCACTCTATGACACAGAAAAGATTACCTTAGAGGAGATGTTAGATAAAGCACGCTCACCAAGCGATCTTCTTGAAAAGGCAGAGAAGAAGCAACCGGGTATAACTAAAGAGCAGGAAACCGATGGTTATGGTGCTGTTTTGAAGACATAATCCCCAGTATGTCAATCAACGGAGGCAAACCTGTCGCTTGCTGGATTGTTTATTCGGCAAGGAAACCACAGGTAATTGGGGTTGGGAGAAAAGTCCCGTCCTATTTGCCATGTGTCTGACACGCAAATGGGTTATTTCATGGGTTACACGCATATATTTTCTAAAACAAAAGAATCAGGACTATCCCTCGACTACAACGTCCTAATAACTAAGTGTCTGGATGGTAATTATCTTGACAACAATGACTTAAGCCCGTATAATAATAATGGAAAGGTGATTTTTTATTACAATGATATTGAGGTTGTAAATGAGATAGGACAGTATGATGGATAACATACCTCCAGTAAGACAATTAAAGGGCCGAGCAATTGGTAGAATACTTACAAAGATGGGAGTACTTACAAGAGAAAAAGTCCACGAATGTCTAAAAATCCAGCAACAACGTAATAACAAGCAAAAGCTCGGTGAAATATTTTTAGAGCTTGAATTGGTAAGCAAGGAAGAAATGGACATAGCGCTCGCGGGACAACGCGGAATGGAATATGTGAAGCTAAATGAGCGCGAAATATCTCCGGAAGTTATTTCATATGTTCCTGCACAAATGGCCAAGACATATAGGATTGTTCCGATTGAATATGACAAAAGAAAGAAAGAGTTGACTATTGCACTGGATAGTCCAGATAATTTTCGAGCGACGGATGACTTGAATACACTGACGGGGTTCACTGTAAATGCTAAAGTGACGAGCGTTGCATCAATGGAGGAGGCACTAAATAAATACTATGCTGGAAAAGAGGAAAGTATAAACGACCTTATTGCTGAAATCAAAGAGGATGCTACTCTGATAGAATTTCGTGGAAGAGACGCGAGTATTGACCTTGAGGAAATAAAAGAACTTGCTGAATCGAATCCCGTCAAAAAGCTATTAAATCTTGTACTACTCCAGGCAATACGGGACAAGGCCTCCGACATACACTTTGAGCCTTTCGAAGAAGAATACAAGATGCGTTATAGAATTGACGGCGTCCTGTATGAAATGGTACCACCACCCAAACATATTGCTGTTGCAATAAGTTCGAGGTTAAAGGTCATGGCAGACTTAGACATTGCTGAAAGACGTATTCCACAGGACGGGAGAATCGCGCTGGTCGTAGGCGGCAATCCCATAGACCTGCGTGTAAGTGTTCTGCCGACAATGTTTGGTGAAAGTGTAGTACTTCGTGTGTTGGACAGGAGCCAGCTTGACCTGAGGCTCGATATGCTTGGCATAATGAAGGATGATATGGCCAAGATTGAGCAGTTAATTCACAAGCCGAATGGGATTGTAATTGTAACAGGCCCAACGGGATGCGGGAAAACGACAACTCTTTATTCAGCACTCAAAGAGCTAAATTCCATTGAAACTAAGATAATTACGACAGAGAACCCGGTGGAGTATGATATTGATGGTCTCATTCAGGTTCAGATAAATCCGGACATTGGGCTGACCTTTGACAAGTGCCTTCGGCACATTTTACGTCAGGACCCTGATATAGTTATGGACGGAGAGATTCGTGATTTAGAGACCGGACAGATTTCCATCCAGGCATCGCTCACGGGCCACCTTGTATTTTCGACACTTCACACAAACGATGCACCAAGCACCATAGCCCGTCTCCTTGATCTGGGTCTCGAACCGTTTCTTGTGACGGCTACATTGGAAGGAATAATCGCACAACGCCTGGTAAGAAAAATATGCCACAACTGCAAGGAGCAATTTGAGCCGAAAGAGGATACCTTGTTGGAGTTAGGACTCTCTCCTGATGATGTCGCAGGCAGGAAGTTCTATTACGGCAAGGGGTGCGAACTGTGCCATAACACGGGATACAAGGGGCGGAGAGGTATTTTCGAGATTATGACGTTTAACGATGAATTGCGTGACCTGGTTATGAAGCGCAGCTCAACGAGTGTGTTGCATTCGGCCGCTCGTAGAAACGGGATGAGGCTGCTTAGAGACAACGGGCTTGAGCTCATCTATAACGGGACCACGACAATCGAGGAGGTGGCAAGAGAGACAATTGCCACCGCGCAATAACAAGATAGTAGGATGATCGGATATTTTAGCAGTTGGGAGGTGTTTTAAGATGCCGGTTTTCAAGTATGATGCGTTGGATGCCAAGGGTAAAGAAGTGCGAGGCGAGATAGAGGCTTTGAGCAACAAGGAGGCGATAAGCAAAATACGCAAGAAGGAGCTTATCCCGACGAAGGTTCGCTCAAAGGGTGCTGGTAAAAAGGTTAAAGCAGCCGCTGCCGCCCCAAAACGCCGTCGTGGTGCGGGCGGCAGGGTCTCACTGAAATATATAGTTCAGTTTGCCAGACAATTATCCACGCTGCAGGACGCCGGCCTTTCGATATTGCGCTCGCTGAGGATTCTTGAGCAGCAGCATAAAAGAGGCAAAATAAAGAGAATTATCGGATACGTTGCGGATGATATCGAAGGCGGCTCGACACTTTCAGAGGCTCTCGGCAAATTTCCCAGGGCTTTCAACAGGCTGGTCGTGAACATGATAGCGGCAGGTGAAGTCGGCGGCGTACTGGATATTATCCTCTTGCGCCTGGCAGATTTTCTGGAGAAATCGCAAAGGCTGAAGAGAAATGTCAGAAAGGCCATGGTTTACCCGGTTGTTGTCTTAACAATTGCGAGCGGAATCGTGCTGTTTCTGATGATAAAAATCATTCCCAAATTTTCAGAGGTGCTGATTGATATGTCAGACGGCAAGAAAGAATTACCTGCGCTTACCCAGGGACTGATGAATGTGAGCAACTGGCTTATTGGGAACAAAGGTTTGAATGCTCTGATGGTTGTTTTGACCCCGTTTGTGATTATCGCCGTTTTGAAATTTATAAGACAGTTTCGCATCGGCAGACTTACTCTCGACGTAATCAAGCTGAGGATTCCGATTGTCGGCAAGCTTACATACAAGATATCGGTCGCTCGCTGGACAAGAACCTTAGGGACTCTTATCAGCGCCGGCGTGCCGATTCTGGAGGCCCTGAATATTACGCGTGATACCGCCGGTAATGAAGTCTATGCCAGGGCCTTGAATAAGGTTCACCATGCCATCAGGCAGGGCGATACATTTGCGAATCCTCTGAGACAGTCCAAAACGGTTGACGCTATGGTTGTCAACATGATTGATGTTGGCGAGGAGACCGGTGACATGGACAAGATGCTGGAAAAGATTGCCAACAACTATGACGAGGAGACTGATATCCTTGTAGCCAGCCTGATGAGCCTGCTCGAACCGTTGATGGTTGTGCTGCTCGGTTTGATTGTCGGCACGATTGTCATAGCGATGTTTTTGCCGATGGTCACGATGATGCAGGCTGTAATGTAGTTTTTAGTTCGTGGTTCCCTTCGACTATGCTCCTTCGGCCAGGCCCAGGACAGGTCAGGGTAAATGTGGTTTGTAGCCATAGAGTTTTGGCCCGACCGGGTGGCGGGTTGATTGGAATAAATGGTTCTTATTGATTGTAGATTTTGAAAGGATTTTTCAATGAAGGCGGACAAAGACAAATTTAGTAAATGTTTGGGATTTACGATTATTGAGCTGTTGACGGTGATGGGGATAATCACGATTTTGATTGGGCTTTTGGTCCCGGCGCTCAATCTCGTGAAAGACTACTCGAAGGAGCTTGAGCAGAAGGCTCAGTTTCACAGTATTGACGCAGCGATTGGTATGTTCAGCGCCGAAGACCGTTATGGCAGATATCCGGAGTCGAACGATAATGCCGACCCTTATGGTAATGCTGTTGGAAACTTCAACCCACATAACGACGACCCGACACCTTATTGTGGTGCAAACAAATTGGCTGAGGCATTAGTGGGCTTGGATTTATTGGGGTACCATCCGAATTCGGATTTCAGGGCGGATGGCGGTTTTCAGCATCCCGACGAATTTGGTGTGTTGATGGAGGCTGTGCACGGAGCTTATCATGCGAACACTACTTATACTGTAGCTGAGGCAGGTAATAATCCTTTGTATGCTGAGACAGCGGATGAAAATGTGAAGGCGAGATGGGGGCCCCTCGTGGAGCTTGAGAACGCCAACGCCTACAGGATGGCTGATGTGTATGACCCGTCTGAAGTAATTGAAGGCCCCGGTTTTGGGCCTACTACCGGTTTCAGACCAACAAGTTATGTACTCTGTGATGTCTTCGCCAGGAAACGCCGCGCGGGCAACAAGACCGGTATGCCGATACTCTATTACAGGGCACGCACACAGTTTACCGAGCAAGACTCGGACGATGATAACGGCAATTTCATCGATAATGACATCTATTTCTATCCCGACAACTTTAATCTGTTGGCCCTTGGCTCCGCTGAAAGCCCCGACGTGCGGCATCCTTTGGCAAATAATCTTCCAGGAGGTGGTGATAACCCTACTGATGGTGCGCCATCTATTCAAAGTGGAGATGATTGGCGGGATTTTGAGAGCATGATATTGAATCCACAGATTACCACGATTAAGAGGCCGTATCGCGCCGGCTCATACATCCTGATGTCCGCCGGCAAAGACGGATTATATGGTACGCCGGACGACATTTTCAACTTTGATAAAGAGTAATTGAATTCGTGGTTGGTAGTTTTTTGTTCGTTGTAGTTTGCGAGCATTTTTCGGCTTCGGTGGAAGGATAAACCAACAGTGGGACGAGCGTAATTAAGCTGAGTGAGTCCGTGTGCAGGGGGTAGTTTGGATATGATAAGTTGCAGAAAAAAAAGGGGATTTTCGACGCTTGAGGTTTTGGCTGCTGTTACGATAGTGATAATCTTAGCTGCGATTGTCCTCGGCGTGGGCAAACGTTTAAAAACGCAGGCCGAAGAAAAACTCGTCAAAAGCACGATTGGGATACTCGTAACAGCGATAACTCAGTATTATAAGTTTTGGGATAAGTTTCCGGCCCAACAAATCGGCATCGAACCAGTCGAACGCTGTGAACAGCTTTACAAGCAGCTTTATTCAACGCCGAGCTCGAAGAGCTTTTGTGAGAAGATAGACAGCACCATGATTGGTGATACTGACGGCGACGGTGAGTTTGAGTTTCTGGACCCGTGGGCCAAGCCGCTGGATTACAGGTATAGCACCGGCGATAGTTTCCCTGTAGTCGAGTCCGGCGGGCCGGACGGTAAGCTTGATACAAAAGCGGACAATATCAGCAGCAGGGATATGTAGTTTTGAGTTTAGAAGGATAGCTGTGGATTTGTTGAAAGAGTTTCGAAAATCGAGGAATGTGAAAATGGGACAGGGCAAAAGACGATTTTTGAGTGGGTCGGGATTTACGTTAATTGAGTTGCTCGTTGTAATCAGCATTATTATGATGCTGATAGGCCTTCTTGCAACGGGTATTCAGGGTGTCAAAAGACACGCGACCAATTTGCGGCAGAAATCCAACTTCCATGCCATCGAGGTCGGCCTGGAGTTGTTTCAAAAAGATTACGACGATTATCCACCTTCCGAGATGATTGATGAAAAGTCGGATGGTTCACCCGGTCCTAAAGTTTGCGGTGCCCAGCACCTTGCCGAGGCCCTCGTAGGCCGGGACACAAGAGGATTTGACCCTAAGACCAACTGGTATGCCCCCGATGAGAATGAAAGCATATACGCAAATGTAACAGCCAAAGGCTCAACTCAGCAAGATGAGGCAGCCAGCAGAACTCGCAGATGGAAACTTTTCATCGAGCTTAAGGAAATGGGCGCCTTCGTCATGCATGATTTATATGAAAACTATAACGGGGATGTGTATTCAACCAAGGACCCATGCTCGCCGGACAGTTTTCGGGCACCGGTCCTCACCGATATATTTCGACAAAAGGAGATTAAGGTGCCTTATAAAGACCACGCTGAGTGGGTCGGTTCTCCCATCCTGTATTACAAGGCAAACAGCAGCTCGAGACTTTTCAAGAAGGTCCCGGGCAAGAATGCCCCGGCCCAATCGGATGATTTTACTAACTGGATTTATAATTACGAAGACAATCGCGGGATTATCGAACTTGGCACAATCAAAGACCCCGCAGTAAAGCACCATTTTGACGAGGAGTACACTTATACTGAAGATGGGCGGAACAGGAACGGTGTGCATCTGTTCTATAAGACAATCACCAATCCGAAGGTCAGCTATGATAAGCCGTTTAATGCGGCGACATTTATTCTGATTTCCGCCGGCCGCGACGGGATATACGGAACGAGAGACGATATTACCAACTTTGACTATTAGCATAGTCGTTAGTATTTAGTGCAGTTTGCAGGTTTTGTAGTCTCTATAAGATATTTGCCTGATTAGCTCATTTGATTTGCTCCGTAGAAAGGAGATGTTAAAATGAAGATATTCGCAAGACAATTTCCAAACAGGACCGGCTTTACGTTGGTTGAGGTGTTAGCCGCTGTAGCTGTAATCGCGATCCTTATCAGCTTGATAGTGCCGGCTTTGACCATGGTAAAAAAGTCCGCCGACATGGCAAAACAGCGAGCACAGTTTCACAGTATCGAAATCGCCCTCGAGGCCTTCAGAGCAGACTTCGGTGATTACCCCCCTTCTGATGATGTTGGCGGTATGTTTGACGCTTACCCCGGTGCCATGAAACTCGCTGAAGCTGTTATAGGCCAGGATGGATTCGGCTTTCATCCAAGTTCTGAGTTCAGAAACGATGGCCAGGCGGATTGGTACGCAGATGACGGGATCGATGAACCGTTGTATTTGCCGGACGTCGATGGATATATTAACGATTTGAGCCTGACTGATGACGCAAAAGATGCTTTGAGGAAAGAAAACCTGACTATAAGAAAAGGCCCTTATCTGGAACTGGAAACTGCCAATGCGATAAGGCTTCGGGATCTGTACAGGAATCCTATTGGAAGTGAAGGCTTGCAGTTCGATCCGGTTCCCGACAGGTTTGTACTTTGTGATATGTTCAGACTTGTAAAGAATAATGCAACCGGCAAAAAAACAGGTATGCCTGTTCTTTATTATAAAGCAAATACTTCCAACTTTAAACATGACCCGGCTGATTATAGTGCACAGCCTGATGATAACATATATGACCATCGTGATAATCAAAAGATTGTCGAACTATATGACATGTGGGAGGGATCGGTTATGCATCCCATGCGTCCGAGTAATCCTGGACTTGATGGGCCGGCTCTTTTCTATAGGAACACGTTGAATCCGAATTTTACCAACCCGATGCGACCTTACAAGGCGGATTCATTTATATTGCTCTCGGCAGGACCCGATGGCCTGTACGGCACGTCGGATGATGTCTTTAATTTTAACAAAGGACAGTAGCAGTTTTTCGCAGGAATGACATCTTAACGGTTAATTTTTAGTGGCCTTGACTAAAGATAAGAGATGAGAAGTGATAAGCTAAAAACCGGTTTTACGCTTGTCGAGCTTTTGACCGTTGTCGCGGTCATACTTGTCCTCGCGGTGCTCGGTCTGCCCGCAGTCAAACAGGTTCTCGATTCGTTCGAATCATCGCTTGGCGTCCGCCACGTGATAAGTGCCGCCCTTGCCAACGCCCGCGCAATTGCCGCCAGAGAGCAGGCTTATGCCGGCCTACGCTTTCAGCAGGACCTCGACGGAAACCAGTACATGATCTTCATTGTCAATGACCCGGCTCAGTCGCCGTCAGCCTCAGACCTTGCGCTCGACCCTACTCTTACAGGAACGGGCCTGGCAAATGGATTTCGTGCTGTTACCGGGTATAAGCCTATGAGACTGCCGGTAAATGTCGGTGTAATGGACTTGATGGTCAGGAGGGATCCTTGTGACGTAAGCAGTGTTGATGACAGACCGATTGTTGACTTAGACCTTGATAACACGGTGCCTGCCAATTTGGTTAACGGCAGGAATAAATATCTTACGGATACAACCAGTTTTTCGATAGTCTTCTCGCCAGCGGGCAAGTTGGTGATCCATAAAGTAAGAGTAAGAAACAGGCACGGACAAACTGACGGTTCAAGTACCGATGATTTATTCAATGTAATGGACAATGTAGATACCGGCCTCGCCTTGTTTTATCAGGATGATTACGCCGATCGTGGTTTAGGCCAGGAGCTAAGCAGGAATAGTTTCATTATCTATGACAAAAGGCAACTCGATTCGGTTGATGCAAATTCGAGGTGGACGGACTATCTGCGGCACCTCGAAGTTATTTATGTAAGCCCCTATACGGGCCAGATTATCAATAAGTGAGTTCGTAGGCCATGCGTATTGCGTGGTTCTTTATTCTTACGAGAATGTAACATAATGAAAGAGACACGGATTGACACTGTTTACATTAGACACAGATTAACACGGATTAACACTGTTTTTTAATTCATTTCCCTGTGGTCTCTGTGCCCTCTGTGGCTAAAGAAATATAGTGAGTATCAAGCAAAAGTTTTTTTATGTTTGGAAAATTGCGAAATAGCGGTTTTTCTCTTACCGAGGTCCTGATGGCCGCGGGCATATTGGCGATTGGTTTCGTATTTATCGCAGGCATGTTCCCCGTCGGTGTCAAGCTGACCGCCCTTGCGGCCGAGCAGACCATCGCACCCATCGCCGTCGATGAGGCAATAGCGAAGATAAAGCTTTATGCCGACCCGAATTTCGTCGGGGCTCTCTGGCAAGCTCAATTGAGGTCCGGCAGTGCATATATAGATTTTTCTGACCTTATGCTCCAACGAGGCTTTCCAATTGACCAGGACGAGTTCACCTATCCGTCAGCCGACATAAGACCTGAGTTGAAGAAATACCACTGGTCGGCATTATGCAGGCGCATTGGGCTAAGAGATGTTCATGTTATCGTCTTTGTCAGCAGAAAGGCGGGAGCCGGCGCCCGATACCGATATTACGATCAATTTAATGCTTTTCACAACGATGGCCGGTGGCCTGTGCCGGTTAAGATGGTGGTCGGAGTTGGAGACGATGAGCGAAGATTGATAATAGGTACGCAGGACCAGAGGTCATATATCAGCACCGGCAGCACTATTGTAGATGACGCAACGGGCAGGGTCTATCGCGTGCTCAAACGCAGGCTTGATAATGACAACATTGTGTTCAAACTCGACCGGAAATTGGAAGGCTATGTTGCACCACCTGCGAATGTATCTGTCTGGGTTGTTCCGCCTGCGGTAGGCAGCGGCAGAAATCCATGTGTAAGGGTTGATCCGACCCACACGATACGTTTTTGACCTAAACTGTGTTAATCGGTGTTACTTGTCCTTCGTAGCTCGCAGAGCGAAGTAGGAATCCGTGTCTGAAAAATAATTGCTGAATAGTGGTTTGTAGATGAAAAGAGCCTTTACCATAGTCGAGCTTTTGGTGGCGATAGGACTGTTCGGTATCCTCTTGGCGGTCTCGGGTATTATTTTTGCCACCGCCGTCGATGCCCATCGAACCGCAGAGGCCACCACCGAAATATCGCAAAATCTGGCAGCTATCACCGACCAGCTTAACGCTGACTTCAGAGGCCTGCGAAAAGACTGTCCAATAGCAATATGGTTTGAAGCCGGTCCAGCGGATCCGTGTGACCCATGTAGTCCAAATGTAAGACACGACCAGATACTCTTTTTTGCCGATGGTGATTTTCAATCTTACAGATACAATCCCCCCTTGACAGGTAATACCGCAAGGGTCTATTACGGCCAGGCCAATATTATTGATTACCCGAACAGGACGGTAGCAGCGGGCAACGAGTACTTCGAATCGAATATCTTATCCCGGCGCCAGCACATATATTCTCCTTTTCCACCTGAACCGGGCGATCCGTGCTTTCCAAATATTAATTTTAGTAACTTCTTGCCCCAAAACAATGACAGGTATGAGTATGATAATATTGCGCTAAGTCAATGGAAGACTGTTGTGCTCAACTCCGTCTATAACACTCAGATTATAACAACCTGCTTTGATAACATTGATGGCCGGTGCGGGATTGACCTTGATAATGCCGAAACGCTGCACATGTTGATGGCCCAGGGTGTAGGCCACTTTCAGATTCAATGGTCATATTTCTGGGGCGGCCAATTGCGATGGTGGCCCAGCACCGACCCCGATGGCAATGGCGATAATTCAGATTCGGATTTTCCTCCAGCCGAAATGTTTGGCATCTACTTCAATATGCCCGCTACTGTTGATGTGGATGTAACCGGGGAAGGTGATAATGATTGGCGCACTTTTACAGGTTTTTTCCCACAGGCCCTGAAGTTCACATTTACGCTTTATGATTCGAAGGGGATATTCAAGGAAGGCAAGACGTTTACACATATTGTTTATTTAGACGGTTAGACGGTTACGTTTCCCTGTCATTCCCGCGAAAGCGGGAATCCAGGAGAAAAGCTTAGTTGATGGATTGTCAGATGGTTAGACGATTGGACGAAAAATCTTGTTCTGTTAAACGTAAGGCCGGCTCGGCACTTGTCCTGGTCATCGTGATAACAGTGATCTTGGCAACGGTAGGCGTAATGTTTGTCATGATGTCGCGCGTTAGCCAGACCGCCACCTCCGCCATCTCCGACAACCGCGAACTGGCCGGTGCAGTCGATGTGGTCGTCAACCGGATCCAGACCGTTTTGGTGGACGACCTCTTCGGCAGTGATGCTAATATGTTCAATGGCCTCGGCGACAGCACAGGTCAACCGGATGAATACACGGATTATCCCGGCCCCGATGACCCCTGGCTGGCATCATTAGAGCCGTTGTATTACTCCGATAATGGAACGCCGGCGGACCCGACTGATGACAGGTGCCGCTGGCGTCGAATCAGTGATATATATAGAGTAATGCGGGGTTCCAGCCGGGACTACGCTGCAAATGTTGACGTCATGATAGCAAAAGATAATGATGCAAATGATTTCTGGAAACTGGACGGTATTGCCGATGCCGACGGTGATGGCGTAGAAGATAGCAGGTGGGTAAGACTGCCTGTAACCAGCAGCAAAGGCAAACCCATCTTCGCCGCGGTCAGGGTAATCGATAACTGCGGAATGCTCAATATCAATACCGCCTACCGAGACCCTACAAATTCTCCGGACCCGTGTGATTGGCCAAACTGGGATGGCTCGCTTCTGACACACATAAACCTCGATACCGACAGAATCCACAATCAATATAATAAGGATTCGTATTACGGATTTGTGTCATATCAAGACAGTCCAAGTCTGAGCACTGCTCAACTCCACCTTGAAAGGTGTGGAGGAGTACCAAAATCTGATGTGGATTATCACAATGACGTTGCACGTCGACTCCTGAATCCAGGGGTGGGCTACGCACCGTTTGATATCGGTGATGAACTGGAATTCAGAAACCGGTTCTTTTTGTTCTCACCAACGAAAACAAGAAGTGGTACTGTTTGGCCTGCAACATTCAATCCCGGTGCCGGCAAAGTCGGCAAACAAATACCGTATAAACCCGGCGATGACATTTGGGAGTGGTTCTTGAAGGTAACATCTCCCGAAGAAATACCAGCAGATCCATGTGAAAATCGTATCTGCAATCGTCGGCATATTGTTACGACCTATAGTTTTGACCGTATTATCCGACCTTATGACGATACCCCCCTACCGGGTGATATGCTACCCACCTCCGGCCAGCGAAAAATCGGCATAAAGCTTCCGACTGTTATAACTGATGAATATATCAGGCGATTGGCCGGAGCGATATATCGCGGCCTGCCCGGCGACAGCGTTATAGCAAACGACTTCGGCACAGAATACACCAGAGAAAAACTCGCCTGGCAGTTTGCTGTCAATCTGATTGACTATCAGGATGATGACGGCCCTGACCCCTGCAATCCCGATGACGATCAGCCGACCTATTATAAGGCCGCAGGTATCGGCGAATTCTGGGGAGTCGAAAACCGCGAGTGTATAAAACGTAACACGATATTTATCTCCCAGGTAGCATATGTCAATAATACTACCGGCCCGCCACCTCCTCTTGGCAATTATTATGCTATAGAGCTGTTCAATCCCGACCTTGGTGCGAAACAGCTTTCCGAAGATGATTATAAGATACGGATTGGCGACACTACTATTGATTCGTTGTTCAATGTTATTGTGGGTATTGAGCCCCGACAGATTGATGGGGAGGGTGTTGTCGTTCTGACCAACGATAAGGCTAACGCAACCACCGTCTTTGCCGAGCGTATTCTAAATGACCCAACAAAGATATTTGAAGTTACCGGCTTAGACTTTGCTGAGGGTGATGAAATTGTCATCTATAAGAAAGATTGTCCCCAGCCGGATGCTGATATGCCTGTTGACAGGATTAAAGTCCCTTTGGGCCTTGTAGATGCTGATGGTGCAATACATACTTCGGAAAGAAATAAGACGTTGGGGCCGACCGTTCATAATTTGCTGTGGCCTGATTTTACGGGTAATACCGGAGAGCTTGGAACTGTCCCGGCTTTTGCGGAATCGGACCCGAATGTGCAGCTTTATGTGCCTAATGAAGGCCTGCGAACAATCGCAGAAATTGAGAATATCTTTGCTGTCGGTTATAACGACCCTAATGATGTTAATAATGCCGACACAGTACATACCTTGATCGGCGATATTGAAGAATTGTATAATCCCGCCGCACCGGCGGACGAATTTGGTCGATTTTATATGAAACGCCAGGGAAGGATTAGCCTTGCGGATACGAACTACTGGTCTTTGTTGGATTTTCTGACCTGTTTTGACCCGTCAAGTGACGGCGTGGATAACAACGGCGATGGATTATTTGATGAACCAACGGAATTAGCCGTAGCTGGCCGAATAAATATAAATACGGCACCCTGGTTTGTTATTAAACACCTGCCGTGGGTAGGCCTGACAACAGTCGGAACCGACACGGATAATCTGGCACGGGCAATCGTGGCATGGCGAGACAGGTTGAATCTTTCTACACCGGCACAACCAACATTGCCTGATTATTTGACGCAAAGTCGGTCTGAGGCTACGGGTCTGAGCAACATATCTGAAGGATTAGGCTTTCGCAGTATTGGTGAGCTTCTGCAGGTGATTAACACAACGGGAGCAATCGATTTTGACATTCGTAAATATCTTGACGACATAAATAATGGTTTGTCGCCGGTATCACCGGATTACACTGGTGATATTACCGATGACGATTTTGAAGAACGCGACATAATCTTTCAGCGTATCAGCAATCTCGTTACCGTCCGCAGTGATGTCTTCACCGCTTATATACTTGTCCGCATCGGCCATGATGGCCCGCAAAAGCGGATGATAGCCATATTCGACCGCAGCAATGTATTTTCGCCTGCCGATAAGCCCCGCCTCGTTGCACTTCACCCCGTACCCGACCCACGCTGAGAATAACGTTTTGATATGTCATTCTTTGTCGGCGTGATAATTAATTACTGTGTAATACGATAACCCCGCCCGTGGACGGTTTTTATTATTGTTCTTGCGGAGCCGAGCTTTTTGCGAAGTACTGCGATATGGACATCGACAATCCTGTCCTTTTCGCCTTTTGCTTCCGGGCCGAGTGCGGCTTTTAATTGCTGGCGCGAGAGAATATCTCCGCCGGCCTCGATGAGGGCAACGAGAATGTTATATTCGCCGCCGGTAAGCTCGACCGGCTTGCCGTGAACGCGGACCTCACGGGCGCCGGTCTGGATTGTTACAGGCCCTGCAGCTAAGATTTCACGGACATCTTCATCGCCCGGATAGGTACGTCTTAACACAGCTTCGATTCGCGCGATAAGCACGGAGGTGCTGAATGGTTTGGTGATGTAGTCATCGGCGCCTACGCTGAGTCCTACGACGACATCGGTCTCTTTGTCCTTCGCAGTGAGCAGGATGATTGGTATGGTGGCGGTCTGGGGGGTGTTCTTGAGCTTGCCGGTGAGCTTGATACCGCTGGTATCGGGCAGCATAATGTCGAGCAGGATAAGATCCGGCCTGTTTGTGCGGACCGAAGCTAAGGCCTGTGCTGCGTTTTCGGCGGTTGTTACGATGAAGCCCTCGGCACCGAGGCTCATGCTGAGAAGTTCAAGCAGGTCCTTCTCGTCATCGACAATCAGTATTTTGGCGTTCATGACATTGTATTCTATACAAAAGCAGGCGGTTGTCCACATTAAAAATTAACAAAAACTTAACGGCTGTTGATATCCACCACACCACAGAGGATGAAACAATTTCACCTCAGATATCGCCAGACCAACTGTCCCGGCTCTAATGGCTGTTCATTATCATTTTCGCCGAGTTCGACCATGAAATAGCGTTCTGTTCTGCCCCTCAGAGGTCTCGTGTTCTCGACTATTATGCCCACTTTTTCACCTACAAACTGTTTTTGGAACTTGGCTTGTAGTTTCTTGTCCAGGTTGCGCAGAATGGCCGACCGTTCTTTTATAACTTCAGGTTTTACAGCAGGTTGCATCTTTGCCGCGGCTGTTCCTGGCCTTGGGCTAAAGCTGAAAACATGTATCTTTGAGAAACCGACAGTGTTTGCAACCTTGATAGTTTGATGAAAATCGTCATCCGTTTCGCCGGGGAACCCGACGATAATGTCGGTCGTTATAGCCGGCCTATCCGAGCTAAGTTTAACCCTGTCAACAACTTGCAGAAATTGTGCCACCGTATATTGACGCCGCATTTTCCTCAGTATCCGCTCCGAGCCGGACTGAAGCGGCAGGTGAAGATGTGGCATAACATTACGGCGCTTGCAGAAAACCTCTAACAACCTATCTGTTACATCTGCCGGCTCAAGGGAGCTTAGCCTAATCCTTTCAAGACCAGGTATTTGCGCAATTTTATCAACGAGTTGTGCAAGCATATCCTTTCTATCCGGGTTCCAACGACTGCGGATGACCGAGCTTTGGCCATAAGCTCCTAAGAATATGCCGGTTAGAACAATCTCTTTATGCCCGGCGTATACAAGGTTATAAGCCTCTTGTAGAACAATACTTATAGGTTTGCTGTAAAGGCGATTGCGAATTTTGGGTACAATGCAATATGCACAATAACCATCGCAGCCATCCTGTATCTTCAAAAGCGCCCTGCACCTTCCGGCGTAGGAGGTCAGAATACCAAGTTTGTGTCGGTCATGCTGCGCAGGCTGTATTTTCGCAGGTAAGCTGTTTGGTTGGCAGGTCTTAGGCGATTTCAATTGCCCGGACATTAGAGTTCTTTTACTTGTAGAATATACGGTGAGTTCCTTAGTGTGCGGTGCACAAGTAGCGCTGCAGTTGTCAGGCAGCAAGTTGACGAGAGTCTTGGCTAAGTCCTTTTTATTGCTGATGATATGAACAGGACCTTTGATGAGCTTAAGCTCGGACGACTGGCCGACCGGCAGGCAACCGGCCAAAACAAAAGTCGCATTAGGATGCTGTTTCTGGGCCTTGTGCAGGTACTGACGGCTCTTTGCAGAGGCGGTATGGGTCACGCAGCATGTATTTACGACTACTAAGTCGGCCCTATCAGCAGGCTCGGCAACCGACAGGCCGAGTCGCTCAAGTAACTGCCTTATCTGCTGGCCTTCGTACTGGTTGACCTTACAGCCAAGCGTCTTGACAACAAATTTCTGCATAGACTTATGGTTTGAGGAGTAAAAGTATTAATAACAAACTTAGCGTATCAGTGGCAAATATGTCCAGAATGTGTTATAATAGAGAGAGACTGGAAGTTACACAAGGGTATTTATGCGGGTGAGTGATTATCAAAGAAACGTTAAGAAGGGCAAGTATTAAAAAGGGGGTAATTAGATGGCGTCTGGTATTCATGGGGTATGGGCGATAGATATCGGTGATAACGCCTTAAAGGCCCTGAGGTTACAGCGGGATGAAGAAGGCCTCAAGGTAATAGGATTTCATTACATCGAGCACGGCAAGATTCTCTCGGGCGAGAATGTGACTGAAGGCCAAAGAGATGATATTATCTCTGAGACACTGCATCAGTTCGTCGAGAGGAACGATTTGGCTAAAGATGAAGTGGCAATTTCAGTAGCCGGGCACAACAGTTTTGTCCGATTCGTGAAACTGCCACCCGTTGAGAAGAAAATCATTCCAAAAATCATACCCCAAGAAGCCATTCAGCAAATACCTTTCGATATAAATGAGGTTGAGTGGGACTGGCAGCTCATGGAAAGCCCGGACAGTCCCGATGTAATGTTAGGGATTTTCGCGATAAAGAATGAAGTAATAAACAAGGAGATAGAGCGATTCGCGAAAGAAAATATGCCGGTTACATGCGTTCAGATATCGCCGATGGCGCTGTACAACTACGCGATGTTCGACCGGCGAGATGTGAAGAATTCCGGCGGAAAGCCAACGATAATAATTGATATGGGCGCGGAGAACACGACACTGGTTGTGTGCACAAAATCGAGTGTTTGGCAAAGGAGCATTCGAATCGGCGGTAACGCATTTACCGAGGCTATCGCCGAAGCGTTTAAGTTAAAATTTCAAAAGGCTGAGAAGCTAAAGCGCACCGCGCCGACAAGCAAATACGTTCGTCAGATATTCACTGCGATGAGGCCGGTCTTCACGGATTTGGGCAGCGAAATACAGCGAAGCCTGGGCTTTTACAGCAGCAGCGGACCGGGACGTGATAAGGGCTTTTCGAAGGTAATAGCATTGGGCGGAGGGATGAAGCTGCAGGGGCTTGCGAAGTATTTGCAGCAAACGCTGGGTATTGCAGTGGTAAAACCGGATTCATTTGAAAAACTAACGACATCGGCGGAAGTTTCCTCGGCGAAATTCCATGAGAATATTTCGGATTTTGCAATCGTGTACGGTCTTGCAATTCAATTGTTTGGTGAGGCGACGATAACAGGGAATCTGTTGCCGCGCCGAATCGCACGGGCGATGGCGTGGAGACGAAAGGGAAAATTTTTCACAATAGCGGCGAGCCTCCTGTTGCTTGTATCAATTTTAAGTTTTGTGCGAATTTCTCACGAACGAAGCAAGTACGCACGGGGCGAGAGTGCTCGAAGAGCAATCGAAAGTGCAATAAATGAAGCTCGTATCGCGGGTAGTAGTCTCAAAAGTGAGAGGGGAAAAGAGCCTATGCTTGAGGGCAAGATTCGTAAGGAGTTCAGTTACTTCAAGAAGCGAGACACGATTCCTTTACTGATTGAGACACTTATTCAGTGTCTGCCGAACGAGCAGAATAACCCGGAGCAGGCGGAGCTTTACAGGGCGTTTTCTTCAAACAGTGTTGACGAAGTGATGTCTTTTGTTCGTGATACTCGCAAACAATTGTTTGTAACGGCTGTTTCCGTGGATTATGCCGACAGTCTGGCGAAGGTTGCATTTGCCGAGATTAAGAAATCGCCAACTACGGGAATCCGGGCCACTCGAAGATTGACGGATAGAAGGAGTCGTAGTATAAAATCCGACGATCAATTTGATGAGGCGGCGTTTCTCGAAGAGAAAACGTTTGAGCCAACAACAAGATATCAGCCCGGAGCTACCGGCACAGGCGTGGGTGGGCAAGAGACCGTAAAAGACGGGCCGGGTTTTGTTGTGATAATAGAGGGCTACAGCCCGTATAAGAATATAAATGAGCTTTTGGACCCTCCGGGAGTTGGTAATGACCAAAGCAAATGGGGGCTCGTGACGCGTTTTGAAAACCTTGCTGAAATCATGCCCAACATTCCGTTCGAACTCTTTGAGAAAAACAATGTGGCCCATTATGAGTGCGAGACAGGCGAGGTGGAAATCGGTCTTTCGGACATGCCGGCTGGTATAGGCGTTGAAAGGGAATTTGAAAGAGCCGTGACCAAAGAACAAAATAGTGTTCGTGTACCCAAGCGAACATTTGGACGGGGGGGTTCGGGGGACCGTGTATCTATCGAGAAGGTGCTGGTTGACCCTATGACGAATGAGGAAATGAGCAAAACTTTTGACCTTGTAACGCAGGAGGACATCGACGCCGATCCGAGCAAGTCGGAACGTGATTTAGGCAAGAAAAAATATACGCGTTTTGGTCAACCTAAGTATTTAGTCAGGGATCACTGGTTCAGATTAAAAGTGAAGTTTTTATGGAAAGGAGCTGCAAGCCTGGAAAAGAAGTCCGCTCCGAGCACAGTCACATACTAGTGCCGTTTCTTTTAAATAAGCTTAGTATTCTTGAGCAGTTAAGGTGCAAAGGCCGGACTGAGTGGGTTTGGCTGAGAATTTCTGGTTTGGAAAGGATTTAGGGATGAGATTCATCAGGAAATATTCGGGATTTCTGATACCGATAGGTATAGTTTTCGTCGCAGGGTTGCTTTTTGTGCCGACAATTCTGGCGGGACGGTCAATCCGTAAGAACATTGAGGTCAGCAAAGCACAAGCCGCCAAGATAGCTTCGATGCTAAAAAACACGCCGCCCAGGGCGCAGGCCGAGGTAGAAAAACTTTATCAGAGCGAGCACAAGAAGGACGCAGATGAAATAGCGCAACTTTCCAGACAAAGCTCGCAGCGCGCATTGATTAGCTACAATATATTTCCGGAACCGAAGGATACGTCGCAACAGGTATTTGTTCAGTTCGGTGTCCAATACAGAACGGCGATAGAGGAATTGATTAAAAGTATGGGTGCTCTTGACGCCCCCAGTAATATCGACATAAGAAAGGAAACCGAGACCAATATCGGGGAGATAGCTGCTATGAGTGATAGGTTCGACAGGTCTGATTCAATAATATCCGTCGGCCAGCAGAAGGATTCCAGCAATGCTATAATCGACGCTATTTGCAACAAGCGCGCCGGCTCTATATTGTTATATGCCAGCCCCAATTCATTTCTGTGGTATGGTTACTGGGAGAACTTCAAATACAGCGGTTTGGATGCGGCGTTAATGGACTGCTGGCATTCACAGATGGCGTACTGGATTTACGAAGATGTTGTTGCGACGATAAATGCGATGAACACCGGTTCTGATTGTGTTTATAATTCTCCGGTCAAGCGCCTTGTTGGAGTAAGTTTCAGCCGCCACGTTGTATATCCCGACACAACCGTTGCGAGATTTTCGACTTCAAGATATTCTTCTTCAGTACCGGATGAGCCTGATTATATTACCGATAACGGCCCCGGAGTATTAGGCGTCCGTCCCTGGACGGGCCGGATATGTGACGATAATATTGACGTGGTGCACTTCGCGGTGAGCATAATAGTGGAGTCGAAGTCGTTTATGGCCTTCATAAAAGAACTTTGCACCGGAAAGACCCATACGTACAGAGAGGGCTATTCGGCGAACGGCCCGGAAAGAGTGTTCAAACACAATCAGATAACGGTTTTACAGAGTACAATTGAACCTGTGAACCGCACGGCGCCGGAGCACGCGTTCTATCGATACGGTAACAGTGCTGTGGTACGACTGAGCCTTATCTGTGAATACATTTTCAATCGCAGCGGCTACGACAAAATTAAGCCTGAACCGATAAAGGAACTGCTGGGTCAGTCAGCGGCGAAGAAGGACGCTTCCGCTCCAGGAGAGGAAGCAACGAGGGAGGCATATTGAGTTCTAATCAAGGCAAGAAACGAAGGATTTGAGATGAGCAAGAAAAGGGAAAATTTGTTCGAGCGTTACATTGATAAAGCGGTGCTTGGTGTGGCGGGGCTCTTGTCTTTGTGGCTTTTGTGGGTGTTTGTTTTGGCCAGTCCATACTCAACCAAAATCGACGGTCGGAAAATAGGGTCCGGTCAGATCGACGAGTATATACGGGACCAGTGGGTGGAACAACTGCTGAGGAAGCTGGAAGAGCACCCTAAACCGAAGGTATATGATAAAACGAGGAAGAAAGCGCCTCGTTTTGCAAAGATGATTGAATGTTCGATAAATCACATTGATGAAAATGTGTGCGTGCCTATTCCGGGTTACGGCGATAATGTCGCTGTTGACTCGCGAATTTATACACTTCCTGAGATTGGCGAGCTCGGAGATGTAGCGATTGAGCATTACAGAACGGTCGTATACAAGCCGCTGGAACCCGTCGACTTGGCCAATCCATACAGTACCGTCCCGACGGATTTGGGCGATATTGATCTTGTAACTGTTCAGGCATCGTTTGATGCTGCAAGTTTATACAGAAACTTCGAACAGAGCTTTTCAGGCAGGTTGGTCAGGCGCAACTGGCAGGACAAGAATCTTGCCAAACCGGTTTTCGCGGCGGTTCAACTCCAGAGGCGGCGTAAACTTTACGACGGCAGCTTCAGCAAGTGGGAAGTGGTTGGGCGAACAAAGGTGGACGACCTTAAAAATATGCTTGAGAGCATACCGGAAAATATTGATGACAAGTACACAATCAATTTGCTCATGGTTAAATTTGACAAGTTTGATATTCGCAAAGGTATACTTCAGCCCGCGACATACGAGTTTGCTGCAACAAATAATGATTGGCTGCCGCCTGGGTTACATAAAGAATATATGAAATTGATGAAGGAAGAACAGGACAAGCTCCGCAGAGAGCGGCTGTATGGAAGAGGGACAAGTAACCTACTCGACGAAGAAGATACCGGCCGCATGGGTGCGATTGGTAGCAGAGGGAGAAGGACGGCGGCGCCGGGAAGCCGAGGGCGAGCTGGTACAACGGGGCGCGGTATAGATCGTAGCAGGCGGTCAACTCGAAGCGGGGCAACCGGGCGCTACGGGAGCCGGCTGCCTGGAGACGAACGCGGAAAGGAAAAGAAAAAAGAACGAAAGGTTTCCGACGTCTTTGAGGATTTCAAAAAGATACTGATGACAGAGAAGAATACCATTGACAAAATGCGTGAGCCTCTGATTTTTTGGGCACATGATGATACGGTAGTACCAGGCGCCAGCTATCAGTACAGAATAAGACTGGGTGTATTCAATCCGATAGCAGGTCGTGATTGGTTCAGAGAAAATCAGAAGGATTACAAAGACAAACCGATTTTATGGAGTGGGTATTCAAAAGAGACTGAGGTGGTGGATATTCCTCTGATGATGCATTTTTTCCCGCTTGATGTAGTGGCGAAAGAAGAAAAGGCAGTGAAAATCAAGGTTGCCAAGTTTCACAATGGTAAGTGGCGTAGCGAAGACTTCCAGGTTCGTCCTGGTGAAATGATAGGTAGGGTCGTCGAAAGAAAACCCGCAGAAGAAAAATTGTGGTCGGGTAGCTACGGTGGCAGGAGAGCAGATGAAGCGGAAAACGAGGTCGAATTAATTGACTTCAGCACAGGAGCTTCACTTGTTGATGTAGTCTACACCAGTGACTGGACGGGTGTAAACAGGCTGCAGCAACGGGACTATGCAGATATTCTTTACTGCAAAGACGACAACGATACAGTCATTGACCATCTGGCGGTGAAGTATAGAAACTGGCCCCAGGATTTGCAGCAGCAGTTTGCCAAGGTTAACGCGGCAAAATCCGAGAAAATCCAACTCAGAGAACGTGGTCGAAGCGATTTTTATCAGCCGGCAAGTTCGACAGACGATATTTTGCTTGACACGTTTTGAGGAAGAATCGACATGATGATGAGTCGAACTCGTGGTCGTATAAGTAGGCGCATGCCACCCACGAATCGGTAACATTCGGTGGTCGCAAAAGGGTTATAATTTATGTTAATTACGTTAAATCCGAAATCCAAATTACTAAATGTTCTAAACTACTCGTTTGGGTCATTCTAAGTTATGAGGAAAATACGCCCGGCAGGACTCGAACCTGCGACCTCTGGTTTAGGAAACCAGCGCTCTATCCAACTGAGCTACGAGCGCTCCAGATATAAAAAAGGATTTTAACATAAATAATCTGCCTGTCAGCATATAATACAGGATATACAAAATAACAAGCAATATTTATCTTTACAACGGGCGAATGGACGGATATATTATGTGACTGTTTATTTCTAAGGTGATAAGGAGTATGACATGTATGCTGTGATAGAACAGGGCGGCAGGCAATATAAGGTTGCAGCCGGCGATGTGATTAACATTGAGCTTGCGGACGTTGAGCCGACCGCTGAGATTATTGAATTGGATAAAGTGCTTTTTGTCAGCGACGGCGAAAAAATTAAGGTCGGCTCGCCTTACATTGATAAGGCAAAAGTCATCGGCCGATTCAAGACCAATGCGGCCGAAGCGCAGATTAAAGGCCCAAAGCTGTATCCCACTCACTTTCGCAGGAGAAAAAACAGCAGCCGAAAGATGGGCCATCGTCAAAAATACCTCCAGATAACCATCGACTCGATAAAGGCCTGAGACACACCTCGACACCCCCGGACTCATCGATAATTAACTGCGTTAGACCGTATAGAGGTGGGTGCCACTGTCAAACGTTAGCGTGGCAGTGTTTTGTTGTTTTGTTATTTGGTTCCAATCCGGCTGAGAAAGTAGATGACAGAGCTTTGGCAAATTCTGTCTTCAGAATATCTGCGAGGAGATTCAGGAGTCTTTTGAAAAAAGACGTGTAAGGCTGAACCTTTTTTTCTCAGTTTTAGCATCTTTAATCTTTTTCAACTTGTCTTCGATTAGTGTAGGTATCTCTGAAGCATTAAACGGCTTAACGATATAATCATCTACTCCCAGCGAAACAGCTTGGTCTATATCGTGCAGACTGTCTTTTGCAGTGAGCATAAAGACAGGGACATGCCTGGTTTTCTCATCATGTTTGAGCTGCTTAAGAACTTCCATACCATTCATACCAGGCATCATCCAATCCAAAAGAATAACGTCAAGTTTCTGGCTTTGAGCAATTTCGAGGCCGGATGGCCCGTCTTTGGCTGTATAGACATAATGACCTGTTCGCGATAAGGCGTTTTGCAATACTTCCCTGACCATTCTGTCATCATCTATAGCCAATATGAAGAGCTGTTTACTCATATTATCGCCCCACTGCTAAAAGTTCACGTTTGTCCTGCTTGTTGCTTTTTATGCTCCTGCTGCTTTGCTGTTTCCACCCAATCCCCTTCGGAAAGGAATTTAACTAATTTGTCAAAATCCTTCTTTATATCATTAAAAAGCGAATCAAAGGCTTCCGTGTCCCCTTCTTCGCCCGCACATTCAAGACGTGAAGCCTTTTTGCGCAACTCCTCGGCCCCAATCATTGCCGACATTCCTTTCAGACTGTGGGCATGTAATTGAACATCTTCGGGTATTTTGGAGTTGATTGCCTCGGCAAGCTCTTGAATTGTTTGGCCGGAATCCTCAGAGAATATTCTTACCGCATCGGTCACCATGTCTTCGTCTCCTAAGTTGTTCATCATTATCGACCAGTCAACAGGAACTTCAATATTGTGTTCTGTCGCGGGAACGGAAGGGTCGGACTGAAAAGATTTTTGGCCGGAAGCGACCTGGGCAAGCTCATCACACTGTGATTTTAGCGAATCTATTTTTCCGGTCAAGCTCGTGTCCTGCGAAGACAAATATTTACACAATACTCCAAAAAATTCTTTGCGGTTAATTGGCTTAGGCAGATATTCGTCAAATCCTGCCGCAAGAGCCTTGTTGATATCCTTTTTCATAACACTCGCTGTCAATGCAATAATTGGTATGTTCAGGCCGCTACTTCGCAGCGATTTCGTAGCTTCGAGACCATCCATATTCGGCATATGCACATCCATCACTATCAAATCGTACTGCTGAGACGTAGCTTTTTGAACGGCTTCACAGCCATCGCCGACAATGGTTACCTGCAACCCAACCTTTTCAAGCATTTTCAGAAGGACTTTCTGATTGACAAGATTGTCTTCGGCGACCAGGATACTGCCCGATAGTCTGATTTCCGGGCTATCCCACTTTTGAGCGTGGGCGCTTTTATTTAGCCCGGTTATCAGAGTTTGCGATTCAACATCAACACCGGCAGGTATTATTAAGGAAAATGTTGAACCTTTGCCCGGCTCACTGGTCACCGAGACTTCTCCACCAAGTAAAGCCGCCAATCGTTTTGTAATGGTGAGTCCGAGACCGGTTCCGCCGAACTGCCTGGAGGTGCTGGCGTCTGCCTGGCTGAAAGGGTCAAAGATTGCTTTCTGCCTGTCAGCAGATATGCCGATGCCGGTATCCTCGACGTCAAAACGGATATTTGACCCATCATCTCCTGCCTGGACCGATACGCGGACATAGACGTGGCCGGTGCTGGTAAACTTGACGGCGTTGCCGATGAGATTGAGAAGGCACTGCCTGAGGCGTGTCGGGTCTGAGCGAATGTTCTCCGGCACGGGTGTGGAGAAAAGAACGGCAAAATCGATACCCTTTTCCTTTATGCGCGGATGTATAAGGCTGTCAATATCGGCAAGAATCCTGTTGAGTGAGCAGTCTATGATTTCAACGTCGAACTTGTCGGCTTCGATTTTAGACAGGTCGAGGATGTCATTGATTATATCGAGGAGAGTATCGGCGGACGATCTGGAGGTAAGGAGGTAATCCCGCACCTGGTCTGTAACAGGTTCATCGAGTGCGAGTTCGATCATACCGATGATGCCGTTCATGGGTGTTCGAATTTCGTGGCTCATGTTGGCGAGGAACCGGCTCTTAGCTTGATTGGCCATTTCAGCCTCCTTCTTGGCCTGTTTTAATGCTTGCTCGGTTTTTTCGCGTTCGAAGATTTCTTTATTAAGCCTGTCTATCGAGGTTGTGGTTGTTTCTAAAGATTTTACCATTTCGTTAAAAGAATGAACCATGTCATCAATCTCATCGCTGTTGTTATCAGCAATGGGAATGGCCAGTGATTTCATGTCCGATTTGTTGAAAGCCTTAAAATGCTCGGATATCGCTTTAAGTTTGCGTCCAACCAGGCGTTGAAATGCACAATAAACAAAAATAAGCAGCAGAACTAATCCTGTAATTATCACAAGGGATGTCTCTATTGCTTGGCTAACAGCGGCAGCTTTGTATTTTCCCTCCGGAATGGTAACGGTATCCAGCGCAACGACTTCACCTACAGAACGATGGAAGCCTCCCTTGTCGCCATATCGAGCCACAAGAGAAGCCGGCGCATCCTTAGGGTCACCGTGGCACTGAAGACAATTTTCTTTCATACGTCTGACGCTGAATACTGCAATATGCTTTTTGCCGTCTATTTCAATTTCACCGTTCCATCTTTTAACATCCGGATTGTTATTAAAATACTCAATCATCTTTAATTCTTCAGGTCCTGCCTGATTGTAGGGATTACGCGGGTTGTCGGATGAGAATTTGATTATATAATCAGGAAACTCTTTGCGGACTTTTTCAAAAATACTTCGTGCAACAAAAGATGTTGACATCACCTCCGGAACAAATACATCCTCTTCGGTATGCTCCTGGGCGAATGGCCGAACCTTCTCAGAAACATATGAACGAATAGCAAGGTCAAACTGCTGGGCAAGGTTTGATTTATCTTCCAACATATCCGCTATCTGTTCATTAATGCCGACCCAGGAGTAACATAAAATAACACAACAAAATACTCCCACAAGAGAAGCAACTATGCACAAAAACCTGAATCCGATACTCCATTTTCTGTTTTTTCTATCTTTCATAGCCTTGTCTCATAATCTAATTACGCTTCAAGCCAATCACCTCGTCTCGCAAGACCATGCTTAGTCCACACACGGTTAAGCGGTTCGGAGGAGTTACAAGGCGCTCCCATGATGGTTGTGTTTAGCTGTCCTGCGGTGTAGTAAGCGAACCAGTAGCACCCCCCGGGAAAAACAGCCGGCAAATCCGGCGTTCCCACTATCAGCATATCGGAATGGACTGACAGCGGGTTAAGCAGATAATGAGAAATTCTGACGTTTTAGAGTTTGGCCCATTTGACGGTCCGATAACAGGGGGCCTTGCAATGGTGAGCGAGTTAGTGGATGATACGGTTTACGTGGGCGTGGACGCAGGTGAGGATTTCGTAGCAGATGGTGTCGGCAAGGTCGGCAAGGGCATAGACGCCGCAGGGAGAATCGTGGTTGTTGTCAATAATCGTAACCATCCGGCCGATTGCAACATCGTCAACGTCGGTTACGTCAATCAGTATCTGGTCCATAGAAACTCGGCCGATGACACTCACCAGGTGTGAGCCGAGCAGCATTTTGGCCTTGTTGGCAAAACATCGCCGGTAACCATCGGCATATCCGAGAGGAATGATGCCGGCAATAGTGGGTCGTGTAGTAATAAAGGACCGGCCGTAGCTAACGGAGTGTCCGACCGGGATTTTCTTGAGGCCTACTATCGGTGCCTGCAGTTTCATCACCGGTGTTAGCTTGACAGGGGGATTGGCCATCGGTCGGGAGTAGTAGCCGTACATACCGATACCGCAGCGAACCATGTCGAAATGGGACCCGGGTATTTTTATGGTCGCTGCGCTGTTGGCGGCGTGGATGATAATATCTTCTCGGCTGGCGAGGTCATTTTTCGCGATAAAATCATTGAAGACATCGAGCTGACGGTAGGCGTAGGAAAGGTCTTGCTCGTCGGCGGTGGCGAAATGCGTGTACACCCCGGCCAGATGTGTATTGGGGCATTGGTCTATCTTTGCAATAAG
>QNBT01000003.1 GCA_003644205.1 Planctomycetota bacterium
CGCGCGAAGATGGCACAGATTTCACGGGATTTTAAAAACACGGAGGGCTGTTTAAGAGACGCTCTAAGGGGCTGTAGCTCAAAATCGAGAGGTTGTAAATCGTGTTTGATAACGACATAACACGTGCGACATGCGACATGCCAAACGACATATTTTTTGGGCAGGATTGAGGCCCGGCTCGGTGAGCGCATAAAACCACCGCCCGGTTTTGAGTAGTTTTTCAAAGGTCCGGTCGCTTAGTCCGGGGTATTTTTATTAACCACAGGCACGGGACCCGGCCGCGTCTGGGGACGATATTTACCACCGCTTGGGTAGCGGGTAGTTGGTAATTAAGAGTTCGTGACGATTTTTAGCTTTCGCTTCAACGACGCGGGCTACCGAGTACTTGACGTTTATCCTTTTTCTGGGCAGGCCTTTGTACAGTCTGCGAATTTCGGGGCTGTCGTTGATGCTTAAAAGGAACTTGCCTTTGATGAGCCGCAAGGTATCGGCGAGGCGGGCGTGATCGTCCAGGGTGAACGGCGATTTATAGCCGACGGTGTCGAGGTAAGGCGGATCGCAATAAAACAGGGTGAACGGTCGGTCGTAGCGTTTTATGCAATCGGCGTAATCGAGGTTCTCGACGTACACGGCATCGAGCCTTCTGTGGCAGCGGCGGATGGCCGAGAAGGCGGTGCGGCGGAGGCGAGATTTACCGGTTGCACCGTAGCCGAAGTTGCTGCAGGAGGTGCCGCCCTTGCCGCCGAAGGCGGTCTTCATAATGAACCAGGAGCGGGCGGCCTTCTGGATGTCGGTCAGGCCGGGCTGGGCCTTGCAGGCGTTGAACTCGGCGCGGCTGTGGGTGACAAGGCGAAGCTCTCTAACAAACTCTCTGGGGTGGTAGCGGACCACGCGAAAGAGATTTATCAACTCTGAGTTGATGTCGTTTATTACCTCAACCTTGGATTTGTTCTTGACGAAGAGTAGGTTGGCGGCCCCGGCGAACACCTCTACGTAGCAGGTGTGATCGGGGAGCAATTTACAGAGGCGAGCGGCCATATTAGCCTTACCGCCCATCCATGGAAAGAAACTGGCCATCCTGACCATCCAATCTCAGGTGGTTGGAGTTAACAAAAAATTATCGATAATGCCGACGTGAAAAAATGTTCAGCAGTGGCCGCTGCTGGGCAGGCGGTTAATCAGGTGGTTGGCCGCCCGCGTCGGCTATTCCAAAAAGCTATTTACTTTTCACAGAGCTATGCAACGTCCAAGGTGAGGACGTCGGTTGTTTTGTTATAATTATTCTTTTTCAGGCCGGTCGGGGCCGGCGGCGGGACGTGGATGCTTAGCGAGACCTCTTCGGGAGTACCTTCGTGGAGATTGCCGGCTGAGTCGTAGCAGGCGAGGGCGAATTTCCAGTACCCGCACTCCGGGACCGTGTGTCTGGTAGAAACAACGGCGGTGCCGTGGCCAAAGGGATTTTTACCAAAAGGAAGATGGCCGAAGCCGGCACAACGCATACTGTGGGCCTTGCCGAATCGATGACGGCCGAAGGGGGCCCGGCCGAAGCCGTAAATACCGGCACCTCGCGGAACCAGATCGAGCTTGGCACGCGAGGCGGGATTTTTCCAGTCGACGTTGCCTTCGCCATCGTTGGCGTGAAGCTTTGCGTAATCGCCGGGCAAGTAACCAATGGGCACAACAAATAGTATTGTAACGCGGGCCTTCATAGAATAGCCACCTCCGCAAATCTCAAATCCCTGGTAATCAGCTTCATCTTCTGCTTGTCGGGCAGATATATGATTTTTATGATCTCGGGATAAATAGCAGTTCCGCCCATCTGGGAGCGGAGCGGGTAATCTCGTCCAGTAATCTCCTCGATGCAGTCGCCGCAGGCAAATTCCGGCTCGCCGGAACCATCACCAAGCCAGAGACGCTCAAGGGTGAACTGGCCGCTGATCGACATGTCTTCGTTGGCCTCTCTTATAGCCTGAAGGTGATTGCCAAACCAAACCGTGTCGTCCGCCTCCCGTGCAGGCAGGGCAGAGCCGTAAAAATCACTCGACGCGGTGCGCTGGTCGAGATGGTACTTACCGGAAAAGTCGTACACCTTTGAGTGGTGAAAAGGCGAGCCGGAATAACCGGCCGGTGTGGCTACGGCATACAGGCGTTCGTCCATCTGGATAGAGCAGGTGACGCGGACACGGGTCCACCAATCACCCTCTTTATATGACAAGCCAAGCAGCTTGTCATTACATAGCGATGTCCAAAAATTGAGCTGGACACCGTCAAGAGGGCCGCCGGAGATGGTTCCTTCGGATTGGTCAACCATCTCGGCGAGGTTCGGCTGATTAATGCGGATGCCCGCCTCGTCTTTTAAGTTGCTGATAGCAGCGGGTATCTGCTGCCAGTTGAAGCCGCCGTCGAAGCTGAATTCAACGATGATTCCAATGGTGTTTAAGTCGTCTTTATCGACCGTTAAAGAAGGCAGCAACCGCCGAGCAACCGGTGCGTAGAGACGCTTACCATCGGCATCGGTAATATACCGGGCGGAGATGACCGTGGCAAAATCGAAGGGCATACCTCGATCATAAACTGCTGCGCTGTAGGCGCCGGATTCGTTGAGGGTCCATTTTCTGCCGACGTCCCGCTTAAAATTCGAGCCTCGCGAGTGATAGTATTTATAAAAGCTGTACTGGTTGGGATTGGTCTCGGCCTGCAGGTCGGCATCGGTCTTGTACAGGTTGGCGTTATTTTCGGATGTATCGGGCACCAGGTCGGAGTCGGACCAGGCGGGGACAAGCTCGGCGGTGAACTCAAAACGGTGCGGGGCACCGAGGCCCCAGGGTTTATTAATAACGGCGGCGATATCCTCAGCCAAGGTCATCGACCAGAGCATCTTTTTGCCCTCTGATATCGGCACATCGATAGGCTCGGCGACGTACGGGGCGTGAAGCGCGTGAAGGACGGTCGGCGATGAAGATGATCGCACATATGACGATGCCGCTGCGAGCTTATAAAATACAAAATTAGCATTGCCTTCGGAGTCGTAATCTTCACGGAAACTCCAACCGAGGTGCTTACAGATAAGTTCAAGGGCATCGAGGGCGTTAAGGCCATCGACAACGATGTGATTCAAGACGCGATCCCAGTCTGCGTGCGATAGGCCGCTCAACGTGCTTGGGTCGCGTATCGGCAGGTAGTCATAGGCTTCGTTGGCATCCGGTGATAGGATGTAACGAACCATCTGGCGTGCGGTCCAGGGGACGGCTGATTCGGGGCCGGCGAATATCGGCGTGTAACACATTAAACCCCCGGTTTTGTCCAAGACTTTCAATTCGACAGGGTCGCGGTTCGGCTTGCCGTCGGCGTTAAAGATGGCTCGGCGGCCACTCAGCCAACGAAACGAATGGTCTATCGGCTGCTGGTCGGGGGTGCCGAAACTGCTATAGTCGTCCGGGCCGCGAATCGCCTGGCCAAAGACCGGGGTGGTTACAGACAGTAGCCATCGATAATCTCGACAGACGACCGCACACCGCTCGTGTGCCCCGGAGCGGTCTGTGCCGCCGGAAAAATCGGACAGGTAGCTCGTGACGAACCCGGAAAAGACGCAGGTCCTTTCAGCGGCGTTCGGCTCGTTTGTCCTGATGCGGACCATGTCGGCCCAGCTTACAATATTTTCGTGCCATCTTAAAAGCGGCCACCACAGAACGGCGGTCGATGGTTTTGCGCCGTGGGCTATCTCGATGCGGTCGATATTGGCCGCCCATACGGGCCGCCAGTTAGCGGGATATGACGGCGGTGAACCGGTGGCGGGCTTGTATTCAGCGACAAGCTGCCGGGCGGTGCGCGTTATGCTTTTCGCATCTGAGTCAGCCAACGTCATATCAGGCCTCGCAAGGTAGCTACAAAA
The DNA here is from genome assembly GCA_003644205.1 of Planctomycetota bacterium. Taxonomy (GTDB): domain Bacteria; phylum Planctomycetota; class Phycisphaerae; order Sedimentisphaerales; family Anaerohalosphaeraceae; genus QNBT01. The sequence goes on from QNBT01000003.1 coordinate 3,893, forward strand.
TCACAAACGACATCGCCGGTGCCTGTAAAGTGAAACTGCTTGCCGCCGGTGCCGGAGAGAATCCTTATGTTCTCAAAAACAACGTTGTAGTAAGTGGTTCCGGCGAAGGAGTAGTCGGCGGCGCCGAGCCATTGATATTGCTCGATCGCTTGGATGGCGGTGACCAAAGCGGACCGGCCGGCGGCATAATCTCCACCGACGTTAGCGCGGAGCCGGCCGGTTACGACAAGGCCCCAGCCTCGCGAGCCCATGTGCAGGGCGGCGAGTCCGTGCGTGCCGGGAAAGCCGACGTACTGGCGTTGGGCCGCCCTGGGCTGGAAGGCCACCTTAATCTCGCTGCCAAAAATTGCCGTTAAAGCTGTAGCCATACACAAAAACCGTTATTAAAGTTCGCCCGGTTCCGACCTGGCGCCAACACGACTCTCACCAACAACAGGATTGTAATTTATGCTATTGTCGTAATAGTGGGTCACGGAAGCGCCCCCTCGTTGCCCCCGAAGATCAGAGAGGGCTTGCTCGGCAGCTTGCACCTTTATCGCAGGTAAGCCGCCGCGATACAACTCCTCAATAGGCCAAGTAGTCATCCCTGCAATATCACCGCTAATGGCGTTAATGACACGGGCTCGCCTTTCCCGCTCCGCCTCAGTTAAGTCGTCGGCGGGTATCTGCTGCAATTCAGACCGAATTTCCTCAAGGGCCATAACATAGGGTTCGAGTCGATCCCTGACCCAGCGGTCAGCACCGCGAGAGACAAGGGCTTCGTGTTGCTTGCGCATCCTTGCAATTCTTCTTTGTGCACCGCCGAAACGTGGACCTATTTCAAGCTCAACTTCCGCCTTAGCGGCCTCCATTTGTCGCTGCTTTGCGAGGTCGTACCCCAGGTAGGCTTCCGTGATAGGTCTAATCTGCTCGGGACCGGCCGCCCCAACCTTTTCGGCGGCGGCGAGTCTGCTGGCGATTGCTTTTGGGGACGCGAACTTCCCCAAGGCTGTTGTTAGTTCTCCGGGGAAGCCCTGGGCAGCGAGTATCTGCGTTCTCTGAGATTCCGGCAGGCTTGAAATATAATCGATAGTTGCCTGCATTCGCTCATCCGTTGAGAGGCCCTGCCACTTTAAGCCTAACGCCTTCTCCATTGCTGCGATTGGCTTCGGATAAACGCCGGATGCAACCCTTGATGCCTGTTCGAGCATTGTTGCGGCTAACAACTCGTTCGATGCCACAGCCAGGGAGCCGACATACCCGCTAATAGCCGCACCGAGTGTGGCGCCTTCGCCTGATGTCAAATAGGCTGTGCCGCCCTTTTGCAGACCGGTTAGGTACTGGCCGAAGTCAGTAGACGTGCTTGCGGTGTAGCCAGCGTAAAGTTTACTAAAAAATCCTTTGTACGCTTCCCCTGTCGCTGCCGTTCCGGCGACGCCAGCGAACTTGAAAAACTTGCCTACCTCTGCTGCACCCAGGCCAGCAGCGCCGAACATAGGCGAAATATCCATGAGCAGTTGCATGATGGCCGGGTTCTTGATTCCGCCCTGGGCGGCAAAAGCAATGTCGGCGGCGATCATCATCTGGCCGGCGGCGCCGACCGAAGGCAAAGCACCTGCTTTTTGGATGCCAATAGCTTTTCTGGCCCATTCGGCCTGCTTACCGATCGTGCCGGTCTGTAATTCGAGGGCCTGGCCTATCTCAGCATAAGACAGGGAGCTTTCGTAAAACTCTTTTTGCAGTTGTGCGATACGCTCGAGCTTTTCAATTATAGCCGCAAGTGCCTTTTGGATGCCCTGTAGGCCCGCCCACGCCCCGATGAAACCGACAATTTGATTTTTAAGACCGCTAAACACGCCGCCCATGCGAGACAACTTCTGCGTTGTCTTTTCGGTGGCATCGGCACCCCGCCTTTGCCCTTCGGCGGTTTTTTCGCCGACACCTTTTGCGGCGGCGCCGACCTTTTCGAGCTTTTGCTTGCTCTCCTCGGCGCCGGGCGTCTTTACGTGTATGTTTACGTCTTTGGCCATAATAAATCCAGCTTTTAGCGTTTAGCGATCAGGCGGCGTCTTCGATTGTGATTATCTTGTTCGTACCTTCGAGCGTCAGAGGTGTATCCGGGTCATTGGCTATGTCGAACTGGGCACTATAACCGGTGTACTGGGCACCCACATCGGAATTTTCACCGGCGCTTAAAAAGACCACGTTGGCGATTGTGATGACCTTGCTCGTCGCTCCCCGCGACTGCACAACCGTTAAAACTAAGTCGGCGGCGGATGCCAAAAGCAACTGCTGGCATTTGAGCTTAGCGGTGGCTATCTCTGAATCCTGAAAGCCAATTGAGCCTGATGCCGTCAAACCATTTAAGATGGCATCGACCGCCGTGTAGGCGACATCGGCATCGTTACAGGCACGGGCCAGCGGTAATTGGAGCGAGAATGTAAAATCGGTAACGTGATAAACAGAGACCGCTCCATGTGCCGTAGTGCTTACCCGATAGCCGCCGCGAGCGGATGAGATATCGCTCGGCGCCGCCTGCCCATCGAGCATGGTGTGCATATCGGCGAAAGTCTTTGTCTCATCGGCGGCCTTGCATTCGAATCCGAACTCGACCTGCGCGAAACCGCCCTTGGTTAGCCGGATACTGATGCGGTGGATGACCGGGTTGGTGATTGTGTGCTTAACGTAGCCGGTTGCGGCGGCGACGCCGCTGATTCGTTCGTAAAACACATACGTGTCGACCGTGCCGGTCAATAGGTTTATCGCCTCGACCCAGTCCTGCGAGACGATTGTGCCGCGACAGAACTGGACCTCACGGTCCACGGTCGGCAGTTGCAGACCGTCCGGCGCGGAACGCAGGATGTTTTCGTAACCTTCGGAGATAACCGCAGTCATCGTGCCGCCGACATCAACACCGTTGATGACGGATGCCTGGGGTGCCATTACTCTTTTATTTACAGTTGCCATAACAAAACTCCTAAACAGTCATAAAGCTGGTTTCAAACTTCATTTCGATTGCGTGCATCTTCGGCGCATCAAGGGCCTCGATGTCGCCGGTGTAATAAAGTTCATCACAAGTCAGTTCGCCGCCTGGGTGGACTTTGTCGAAGGCAGCAATAACGAGGTCGCGGATTTTGCTCGTGCCGAGCTTCCTCGAGCTGCCAAACCGGGCGACGCCGTCAGATTTAGACGTGATACCGATGAGGACACGAAACTCAAGAATCTGGCGAAGGTCCTTGTCGCCCTCGCGGGCGGTATCGGTGCCGAAATAACCGACAAAGGCGAACGGCGAGTAGCGAGCAAAGGCTTCCATGCCGGCTTTTGTAGCGCCTACCTGGTGCTTCCACACCTCGGCCGTCTTAAAAACATATAGGGCTTTCAGGGTGTCGGCCATCCATTGTTCGAGCTTCGCTATCATGCCACCATCGTTTGCCATTTTTATTCCTTAGCCACAAAGACACAGTATTAATTTGTTCCTATTTTTCTTGCGATAGAATCTTCTATCGCGCCTGCCATACCATCGAGGCTGTCGAGGACACCATCTGCCAAGGCACCTGAGCCCTGGACGAAGACGCTCTTAACTAAGACAAAGAGCGGGCGGAACTTGCCACGCTTGCCTCGCTTGTAACCGAAGAGTAATCGGCCTTTTGTCTTGACAAAAAAACCGTCCGGCACCTGGCGGGGAGAGATGAATCTTGCGACGCCGGCACCAGTTAGGTTCTCGCCGACAGGGATAGTTAAAAACTTTCCCTTCTTTGGCGTGATGGTCTTTTCTTCATCGCCCAACAACCAGGCATACTTCGAAACGGCGGAACCTTCCGCCACACCGACGACACCCTCGAAGTCGGATTCGAGCCAGCCATCGACCGCCCTTCGCAAAGAACCTGTCCTTACCTTCAGGGACTGGCCGGATATATAGTCGCTCGAAACCTTATTCGCCGCGAGCTTGACGGCCTCGCCGAGGCCTTCGGATGCGGCATCGAGAAGCGAACGGCCCATCGAACCTAATTCATCGGCAGCCCGGGCAAAAGAAGGTCCCATCTGGAGTGTTACCTTCATAGCTGGGGCCTCCTGTATTTTTTCAGGATTTGTTCGACCATAGGCAGTAGTTTTATTGCACTGAACTTGCTTATCGAGCCACCTTCGAAACCTACACCGGCAAGGCCGATATCGTCCTTTCGCTTAAAGATAAATGTCGCCTGCTCAATCGCCGCCTCTCGCAGGTCGGCGGGCATTGCAGTCTCGCCGGGACCGGGGCTCAGGCCGGCGGCACAATAGCCGCCGCGATAGATAACCTGTATGCAATCAAGGGTGGAGAACCAGGGTGCATACATACTATAGAGGATGCCGTCTTTGCCGTTATTGATCAGGCGGTAATCGCTGTCGGCCGTCAAGGCGGTTGCTGAATCAAAGTCATAATCAAGAGCCTGCTTTATTGAGGTTACCGATATGACAGGGTAACGCTTAAGCTGCAACTGCGGTCCGCAGCCGGTATAATACTCGGTGACATCGATGGGCGTTAAAAGTAGTGAGCGGCCTGTAAAACCGTCAAAGAGAGATTCGATTCCGAGCAGGATTCTGTTTAACGTCTGATCGTGGTCGGTATCGGTTATGCCGAGACGTTCTTTGACATCGGCAAGTGTGCATATTCTGCCGGTCGCAGAGTCGGCCAAAAGGATGGCATTAGCAGTGGTATCTTCTCCGGCGGCGCATAGTGTGCGGATGCGGACGAACTTGGCGGTTTCTGTAAAGGTTCCGATTTTTGAATCACCGGAAGTAATAGGGACGGCGGGGACACCTGCGTGCTGGTCAAGATTCTCGGTGACACCGCCATCGTCGGATGTATCGATCTGGACATCGGCAATATCGTTGGCCGAGCCGCCGCCGGCGTTTTCAACGACAACAGTAAAGCCGGCGAGGCTCTCGATATTCATCCAATCAATAAGAGTCGTTAGCGAATCATCGACAGCTATCGCAGCGCTCGTTTTTGCCACAAGTTGTGCCATTATTACAGCCTCGTTACAGACGCTTTAATAAGTGATTAAAGACCCTTCGTTTTGTATTTGTCCGGCGATTTTTCAGGTCGGAATTGTTTGTCTTTCGGGCTTTGATTTACCTGCTTACAGTCCGGCCTGTCCGGCTTCCGGGTCTTGTTCATTGCTTTTACCCTGCTTTTTCGACGGCCTGTTTTGCTGAGAAGTTGCTTTGGCGTACTTAAAGGGTGGCAATTGCTGAGCCGCCAGCTCGTCCTTAATTGCGGCGAGCGTCGCCTTCGAGATGTTGTAAAACTGACCGGCGACAAACAGGCCATGCTTGCCACGATAGGTTGTGATTGTTTTTACAAACACGACAAAATCCTTTCTCTTCACTACGTTTCTAATAAATACCCGCCCGCCCGAAGACGGGCGGGTAATTTCTCACACATCACCGACAACAGGCCGTCAGGCCGAGATTAGCTCTGCCAACCCCATACCGGCAGCATTGCTGGGTAGCACATCTGCGGGGAAACCAATGGCGATTATCGCCAGATTGGCTCCGGTTGTGCCATTGCCGGCGTGTGGGGCATTGACCTTGACGTAACGCTTGTGCGTCTTCGCAAGGTCAAGGAATATGCCGTATAGCTTATTATCGTCCGTTGCGCTAATCACGGCGGACAGGGCGGCGCCTGTTATGTCGGCGTAGGTGCCGCCCGACGTGTCGCATTCCTCAAGTTTGGGAGCGGCGTCTTCTGCGGTTGAACCGACTGCGGCGTCCAGATCGCCAACAACCAAAAGGACCAGCACAGCCGCGAGGCCCTGCGTGTCGAAATATGTGTTATTGGCAAAATCGCCGTCATCCTTGAGTTGCGGGCGGAGCATAATGCCCAGCTTCAGCGACTTTAGAATAGCTCTTAAATCCATAATCAAACCTCACTTTCTTAAAAACAAAAAAGCATTCCCTGCCTGCCGATTAGCTGGCGGCGGTTATCAATCCGCAAATGGGGCCGGCATCGGTCGTATCGCCGACGCCGTGGGCGTTGATAGCTACACGGTTCCTGCCGCGAAGCGCGACAAGGCCCTGGTCGAAGTAACGCTGGTCGGATTGAGCGAACTCCATCCCGCCGCGAGTTCCGAGCATTGCGCCGAGCCGCAGGTTGGCGAGCAGGGCACAGATTTGGCTGTTGGCCTCTGCCTTCGGCATCACTTGCGTGAACTCGACATCGTAGCCAAGATACAGCCTCTGGCGTCTCTGCATTCCAAGAAGTATTTCCGACATCGGTGTGCCGCCTGCTGCTATTGCAAGGGGCACCATCACGGTGTAATAGAAATACTTGTGCACGAACCACTTAGCGTTCTCGTCATCGGCGCCTGTCGGCAGCGTGCCCGCAACCGCCTCAAAGTTAGCAAGCGTAAGCTCGCTGTAGGCGTTACCGGCACCGACCACCAGGCTCTTGATGTTGCCAATCGTCGAATCGACTGCTCGCAGTGCGCCGACTATTCCGGTGAAGCCGAAGTAGGTACTGGTCCCGTCTCCAAGGAATCCGCACAGGTCTTCGTAGTACGCAAAGCTGCGGGCGAACAACTGGCCGTAAAGCTCGGCTAACGGAATCGCCGAATCCTCATCAAGCTCCAGCGAATATGCACTCAGAGCGGTCATCACCTTTGGCGTCAACATCAGGCATTTCGCCTCAGGATCGGTCAGGGTCGGAGCGGTACCTTCGCCGGGGACATAGACGGTCAGGAGTTGGTCTATCTTCGGCGTAGGAGTCTGGCCGGCACCCATCGGGACGGGCATTGCGTTGCGGCGGTACACACCGTATTGCTCAAGGAGCAGTATCAGGCCGGGGGCCTGCTCGATGGTGACAAGGGCGGAGCCGGACGCCTGAGACGTGGTTGTTGCGGTTTTTTTGCCGTTATCATCCAGCCAGTTTACCTCCGCGCCCATACGGTCGAGGGCCTTCAGTATGGCTGTGCGCTTGCGGGCGACGTCAACCCTTCCCATCCCGGCAGTCATCGATGCGGCCATGATTGCCAGCCCGACGAGCTTGGCCTCCACGGGAGAGCTGTAGATGCCGTTGTAGCGGCCCTTACTATCAGGGCTGTAGCCTTCGGCCGCCTTGAGCTGGCGAACTTGCTTTTGCAGATTGTCGGCGAGGGTTTTTAGCTCATCGGCCTGAGACTTGACATCGGCGACTTCTTTCTTTGCGGCCTCGATGGCCTCGACGTCCTTGGCCTTTCGCTCGTCGATAAGATCGAGCACTTCCTGCTTAGACGCCTTGTTATCTTTCAAATCACCGAGAGCCTTTTCAATCACCTCTACCGTTTTATTTGTAATTTTACCATTATCCATAATATCAACCTTTCGATATTTCGTTCGCTAATTTTTGAATAGACTCCAATCGCTCGGCCGACACACCGTCATCGCCGGCGATGGCCGGTTCGGAGTCGCTACCGAGCATAGACTCCGCCAGGCCATCGGGATCGGTGACGAGTAAATCTTTTATTTGCATGAATTGAAGGTCAACAAACTCCTTCAATTCGGAAAAATGCGAATCGATGTAATCTTTTAATGTGCCGGGAATCTCGGCCTTGTCGCGGCTGCCGGAATCCGGCTGGAAGCCGAGAATAGATTTGATAGTGCTTACAGCCTGTCGATTTGCACCGACCGCGACGCATGATATTTCGTAAAGTTCAATCTTGGTTATGATGTAAATTCGCTTACCGTCCTTGACTTCTTCGTGGCCATCGAGGATGCGAAATCCGATAGAGACGGCCCGCATAGTTTTGTTTTTATAAACGGTCCAGTATTTATTGCCGAGTTCGTATTCGACATCAAATTGCAACACCATCTCGACATGATGTTTTTTTTGTTTTGCAGTCTCGATGTCCCAATGACCGATGCCCGGCGGCTCTCCGCTGCCAAGCCTGTGCAGGTGGCAGGCTAAGCAGATGGGATTCTTGGCGAACTCATCTTTGCGATGTATAGCCTCGAACACGGCATCCGGCACAACCTTTTCGTTATCGCGATCGACTATGTCGGATGAGACGACAAAATTTATTCGATGACCGTCAATATCTATGGCGTCCTTCGTGTCGGCAACAAAGGCATGTACATATCTCAGTTCTTTTGTGTCGTATTCCATTTTACACCTCAAAATTTACTTTTTCGTAGAAATCCAAATCAAAGCTCTTACCGGCCGCCGATACCGCAAGCTCCATGCAGCGGCAGTTGGCGATCTCAGCGGCCGAGCCGGATGGATCGCCGGGGTACATCAGCCGGTCCGAACCCACCTCGAAGAATTGACCCAGAGGGATTCCGGCGGCATACTTTGTCTCGGCTGCCCGATGTGATGGGCGGACATTTTTATCGCGGGCACTAAGCCAGCTCTTTAACTCGACTCCGGCAGTCTGCATACCGGCATGACGGCCGGTCGAGACGGCGCCACCTGTCTGGGTGCGGGCGATAAGCTGAGACCTTTTGCGGTTGCCGTCCAGGACATCAGTAATTCGCTTTGTAAGTTCATTCAGGCCTTCGCCGGCTTCAAGGCCGGTGCGTAGCTGCCGAGCAACGCGTGTCTGGGTTGTGGCGTTGACTTTCGAGATTTTATGGGCGCTGGTCTGGATGGCCCGTCTCTGGATGGGACTGAGCTTTGTTCGCTTAACGGCTTCATCAAGCCCATCGCCGGCAAGGCCTGCTACCTCACTCAATGTCTGGCGAATACCAAGCTCCGAAGCCTTTTCAAAAAAGGTCTTATTGATGACCTTTATTTTGTTGTTTTCTTTTTGCAAATCAAAAACCACACGGGCAATTATGCGATCGGTGTCCTTGACGGCCTTGCCGCCAAATTCATCGTATGCCTTTTTGAGCTTCTCGGTAAGCTCGCGGCGCTGCCGTATAAACAAAACACGCATCGCGGATTTGTATTCGTTCTCGATACGTAGCCAGGAAGACGTCCACCTCCGCCATATTCGCAACCGTTGTCGCTCATCGTCTTTTTTAACAACGATATCTTTAGCGACGGCAGATTTACCTTCGCCTTCTTCGACCTCGCCTTCCGGCACCGATGGCCCTGTTACGGCCTCGATGCCGCCTTCCATGATATAACTTGCCGGCACCTGGCCCATACTTATCCACCAGTCATCGCCCCAGGGGACATGCTCGAACGGCAGATCACCGGCATCGATGATCTGGTTAAGGGGTACGCCCTTGTCTATGTAGGGCATCATCTTTTCGGCACGCAGCCTGAGCATCTCCTGTATTGCCGGGTGAGAGTCAATGTCAAACCACGCAAAGACATCCTTGCGGGATTGTATCGCTTTAAGTTTTTGCTGCCTGTAGTGAAGTCTGCTGCTGAGCGATTGCCGGGAACAGGTTCTTTTTGATTCAGAAAACGGGACGGCCTTGTTTTTGCCTGCCTGGAATTTGTATTTGTCAATTATTCCAGAGTTGATACTGTCGGCGATGATGCTCAAAATCGGGGCGATGCAGTAAAGGATGAACCGTTGAGTCGCCGGGCCGTGCGAGTACTGTGCTTCCGTTGCAAGCCCCGCCACCTCGGGGGGCACACCGAATAGCGAGCATATTGTATTGGCGTTGTGCCTGGAAAGATCGACCATTTGGAGGTCCGCCATCGTCTGCGAGACGGTTTTTACGTCAAGGCCGCCGCTTGCCAGAAAGGTTTTGCCCGCCTTCGATGAGCCTCCGTGCTCCTGGGCGAACTGGGCCTTCAGCAGCCGGACCTCTTCTTCGGTAAGCTTCACGCCTGCCGGGGCGGTCAGTACCACACCAAGCCGTGCCCCGTTGGCAATGGTCGATTCGTTGAACTGCTCGGCTTGATAAGAAGTCGAGATGGCAAGCTCGCCCGCAGTCATAGGACCTGCACCGCGATAGGGGTTGTCGGGGTTGAAATTTTTAATCACGTGCACGTCATCAACAAATAAAGGAACAACCGTGCCCTGGTTGGTCATAAGCCGGTATTCGGTTACAGCTCCGTACCTATTCGGCACCGGTGTTATCTGGTTCGGGCCTACAACCAACATTTTGGTAGGGGCAATGCCTTTCGACTCGATGGTTATCCAATATACCTCACGAAATAACACATAGAACCCGATTGTCTGCGAGAGAAGGTCGGTGAGCTTCATTTCGGGGTTGTTAAAGAGGAAGTCGTAAGCAGGCCCCGCCTCGATAATTTTATCGTCACCCGTTGACAGCATCAACTGGATGCTGTTACAGACATCGATGATTGTGTTGACGCACAGCCATACCCAGCCGACCTGGCTGTAAGGATGGCGGGGTCGCCCGCGTCCGATGTTTTTTGCGCCCAGGACGTCGAGACCTAAGTCCCATAAGCTGTTCAGCTTGCTTAAAGGCAGGGTGAAGTCTTTTTGTTTCGCGAACTTTTTAAGCCATTTCAACAAAATCAGCATCCGTTTCGGTTAATGATATTATTTGAGGCCTCACGTTCGGCTGGTGGGCGGCCTCTTTGCATAACGCCGAGGCCCAGAATTCATCGGCGTGCTCGGTGTCGGATTGGGTTGTGTCGTATCGTACATTGCCACCGGTTGTTACCGTTTTTTTTATCGAATGAAAACTCTCGCGGACCTCCATATCATCCGGCACGCGAGTACGCCTGTCCTGCATAAGGCCGAGCTGGCGTGAGGCAAGGGCGTCTTTTACAGGAGCCGTGAACTTTACCTTCTCTACCCGATAATTGCCGAATATTTTTTGCAGGCTCTCGACCAGCATATCGCCAAGCCCGGTCGCATCGCCGCAGGCACGGACGATATTGTGTTTGTTAATTAAATCCTCGGCCATTTGCTGCTGGGCGCCGTAAGGGGTCTTGCGCATTCGCACAATCTCTCGACAAACCATAACGTCGCCGACTAATTCATCAATCCAGAATACCGTCTTGTGTTTTTCACGGGCGATGTCAAAGCCCATGTATTTCGGGCCGTCGCCGGCGGCTTTCAAGCACTCACCATCCTGACAAGCATAATACAGGTCGTAAGGAATCAGTGTTGATGCAGCCGATGACGGGATGCACATATACTCGCGGTTGTATTTATCCTCATCCCTCGCCCTGGCCCGGCACTCACGAAGAAATTTTTCCCTCGCATTTTTGTCGATATTGCCGAGCTTGTAAATCTTCTCGGCAAGCCCCTGCTCGACCGCCACTGTAATCGGCACATAATGATAAGACCAGGGCAGCACATAATCTTTATCGGGACTAAGCTCGCCAGCGAGGATTTTCTTTGCCTCAATGACTGTGCGGTCAAACAGCGAACCTTCAGCGCTGCGCGTTGTCATGATGGATATGTTATAGCCCCACATCGTAACCGGCTCAGCAGCCGAGTACATCTCATCAGGACTATCATGCCAGTCGAATTCATCGAGACAAACATCGCCGCCTTTTGAGCGAAATCTGCGGGGATTGGAGCTCATGCAGTTTATACGAGAACCGTTGGGGAATCTAATTACGTAATTGTTGTAAGTGTAAGATTTGCCTTCGATGGAATCTTCGAGCCGTTCGGTGAATACCTCAATCACGGCATCAAACAATTCGCACCACCGGCGGCAGTACTGGGCGAACTCAAACGCTGCGGACTCATCCGCGCTCGAGAACCAGTAGTCCCGCTTGTGGTCGATGAGGTTTCTATCGCGGACGGCCTTGTAGCTCTCGGCGTAGGTTGCGCCTATGCGGCGGGATTTGTCCCAGAGTTTATACCGCGATTCGTCCAGAATCCAATCATTCTGGTATGGCAGGAAATAGCTTTCCGGCAATTTTTCGGCCTGATTTACGATTTTACAACCCCTAAATGGTCGTCAATAATTTCCTGGATTTTTTTCCGGTCAACGCCGGCGGCGGCAAGCTTCTTTTCCGTGGATTCGCACGCAGCCTTAACCTTCAACGCCAATTGCTCGCGGACATACTTGTCGCTGTTTATCGCGATTGCCGTGCAGTCCTTCATTGCCTTTGCCACATCGCGGATCTGGTCGGCATCGAAATTGTCGTGGCCCCCGATAAACTCGATAGCAACCGCCGTTATCATCTCGGCTACGGCCTTCTGTGTCTGCGATGCCTTCTCATTTGTAAGGTCGCTCATTATCTGGCGGGTGATCAGGCCCGCCTGGCGGAACCGCGCCATCGTCCGAAGCTGCACGGCCCAGCGGCCGATGGCGGACTTTGAGACGCCGAAGCCCCACTGGTCACAGTACGTGACAAGGTCCTCGTATCGCGGCGAACCTTCTGCGTGCTCACCGGCAAAGTCGGCCGGCCACTCGTTGTCCACAATCATACGAGTCAGGGTCTCTCGCAGATCCTGTGGCAGCTTGTCGATACTCGAATGTGCGCGGCGTTTTGTCATTTATTTTAGACACCGATTAACACGGATTTGTACGGTCTTAAAAATACTTTACATCTTTTGAAAAATCGTAAGGCTCATATTCTGGTTCGTCGTATCCAAACTCTTTCGCCAAACTCGCACGCTCCGCCCAACCATGCAAATGTGCGTCGTATTGAAACCAATTCCATAGCCATATAAACGGATTGAGCACCTTCAACAAAACCCTGAACCGCCCTGTCTTTTGTCCTTTGCCATCCATCATCTGTTATATATCCAGAGCCTCGTCTGTTGTGATTCGCTGGGCCACCTCGATGCCGGCGGCGGTCAGCTTGCCGACCTTGTCGGTGAATTTGTCGGCGCCACCGAGAGCATCGTCCACGAAAAAGAGGTAGCCCTTGGCCTTTAAGTACTCAATGTCCTTGCCGAACAGGCTGAAGTCGTACATCGGGTCAACGGCACAGACGGTCTGGTACAACGATCGCATCGTCAGGCCGGATGGATATACCAGGTCGAGGTTGCGAAGGATAAGCCTTCTTGCCTGTTTGATTTTTACCGGGTCTGCGCCGTTCATTTTTTAAGCTCCTTAACTATCTCGCGGGCGATCTCGCCCGACATCTTCGGCAACTGCTCAAAGGCACGCATCGAGCCTTTTATCTCGCTGACCAACTTAACCAATGAATCGAGCGACCGCTCCTGCTTGTTGACGTTGCGAATGAAGTCCACCTTATCAACATATCTGTTCGTACATTCTCTTTGGCATTTGGTCTGTGCCGCGAAGACCTCGGCGATCTTTTCGTCTTGATTGTTGAGCCGTTTGCCGAACTCGCATAAACTGCTCTTAATGGTTCGTAAGTTAAAAACTATCATGCCGCCAACCACGGCAATCGCGCTGCCTACCACCGTTATCATTAACTGCCAGCCGGCCGGTACCATGATGAGTCCTTAAATTTTAAGTTCGGCAACGAGCTTCTTTGTTGCCATTGACTGTTTGTTATTCTGCGCCGCTTTGAATACACCTCTCGCTTGCTCATCGACTGCGGCGAGGAAGTCCCTATTAGCATCGATAATCTCCTGTAGGCCTTGCGATTTTTTACGGGCACGGGCGAACCATTCGGCGAGCTTTACACCACCCAAAGTTGTGCCGCCGAAGCCGAATAATATCGCTAACTGCTCGGCAAGTGTAAGACCCTCTCCAACTGCATCGAATACCTTTTCGGTTGTCGGGCGTTTCGCCGCATCAGCGTAGGCTGCCTGCAGCGTGGATTCGTAATCTGCAATCTCCGGCGTGGTGGGCATTCCTGTAAATTGCAGGCTTGCCCCAGTCCCCTCGACCAATTGCTTTGTCGCCGGCGTCCGCGCATCTGCGCCGTTGGCATCGACCGCCCGGGCGTTGAGGTAGGTGCGGAAGGCGACCTGCCTTTGCGATTCACTCGGTGCCAATCGCAGCGTGTCACAGCCAGAAAATAGGCCACAGAGAACCACAGAGATTAAGAGTGTGATTGACAAGATGATAATTTTGCGTCTGTACATTTCAGACTCCTTTCAGGTCTTTGTGTTGTTCGCGGGTTCTTGCGCCTCGCGGCGCCGCGAACGATTTCAATTTCCGGGGCGAACTCGAATGTGAGCCTTGCAAAATCTAACAGGCCGTTGTGAGCGAGCCGGATTACGCCGAGGCTTTTGCCTTCGGCGATAATCTCGACATAATCATCGCAATGCAAGGTCAATACCAATCGAGTTCGACTCATATTGGAATCCTTTCCAGACCGTTCAGTCTTTGATTTTAGGGCGGGGCGCATACAAACAGCCCGCGACAAAGTTTCAGCAACTCAGCCGACGGGCTGTGATTTTCCAGCTCATCGAGCGGATGCTGCCGGCATCCGCGATCCGGCCCGGGGCCGGAATTAAAAAAAGACTATAAAGGTATATCGGCTGGAGTCAAGAAAAAAAATTGAAATTTTATGATTTATTTTTGGAGCGGGTGTTTTCGGCAATAATCTTCAGTAGGTCGATGATATCCTGGATGCCGAGGAACCATCGCAAAAAGGCCGATGCCACGAGCACTATGAGGAGCGGGACTATTACATACGCACACGCTATGCCAATCATAGCAAACGTTTTTGGCTTGCAAGCGATAAGGGCGGTTAAGGCAATTAAAGCCCCTGCTATAATCAGGCTAATTATTATCTCAGGCCGAAGAATTTTCTTGGATATTGAATTTTTGAATCTTGCAACAACAAACCGCTCGCCGCAGACCTCGCACTTCATCTTACCGCCAGCGTAATCGCCGGGGACGGTGTGAATGTTCTCGCAATGTGGACATTGGGTCTTCATGGTTTATGCTCTTGATTGCTATGTGCACGATTGCTAATAGCTTTGATGAGCGAACTGATGCCGAGCAGAAGAATACTTAAGAATAGAATGACGAAAGAGGCGGCAACCGTGACGGTGGTTTTTAGCGACTCGACGACGTTCATAATGTTGTTGACAAGCTCCTCAGCCTTTGATGCGCCCCATGTATAATGGTGTATCTCATAGAAGCTGGAGAGGATAATACCACAAACAGACGCTATTATTCCTAATATACCAAGGGCCTTGAAGGAAATTGCTGGTGACTTGTTCGGATTTTCTATGTGAGAAGGCGCTTTTGGTTTAATAATTGATTTGTCCTGCATTTACGAGGCTTCCCCAAAAATTCACTTCTTGTGTTTTTTGCGGGGACCTAACTCGGATTCATAGATAGAAAGCAAATCCCCGAGCATTTCTTTATCCTTTTTTGACAATTTATCATAATGGGAAATTGCGTGTTTTAACGAATCAACTGCGAAGGAAATATTCAGGCGGGAATCCAATCCGCTTAAATCTTTAAGGCCTTTAGCTATCAACGCGGATACTGTGTTGCGTTCCTTTTGACTCAAAGATTCAAACCATTTTATTGTTTCGGTTCGCTGGATCATATAGGAAAGAGTTGCATAAACATCCTCACATTCGTCAGACATCAACATGGCTTGAAGTGTTATCGGGAGGACAAGCCACACCCGCAAAGCACTCTCGACGGCGCGATACTTTATCTGCCTTCGCTCCTCGACTTGTGCTGCAAACCGTTCTGCAATTCCTTTATCAATATCGTGATTGAACGGCGCTTTGTTAGGATTTTGCTCTCTCGGCATAAAATTTTTTCCCACACACATACTACGGTAAACCCAGAAATAACAAGGCCTTACAAGATTATCAACCTTGTTTGCCCCCTATTTTAACAAGAAAAAACAAGTATTATACAAGATTTCCCTTGACTTTTGCCGATATATCACTATACGTTGTATGTTATGAAAGTTGAACAAATACAACTCTCGGTTAAGCGAAAAGTGGACAGGCCTATCCTGACGAAACTCAATATGGTTGCGTCTATCGTCCACCGCAACGCCCATGACACGGCGAGGTACTTCCTGGTACGGTCATTAGATCAGTTCATCAAAGATTATGATTCGGCCAGGTACAAGGTATCTGGCATGACCGTAGACCAATTTCTCGCCGAGGATGGTATCGGCCAGTCAACAACCCAGTCAGCAGCTCAGCCGATGGTCGGCTGAGATAATATATCAAACCCGGCACGCTGCCGGCGTGCCGGCGAAAACAGCGGGCCGTCAGGCCCGATACGAGCGTTTTGCGTTTCATAAGGACGGTGTCCGGTGGAGTTGCCAGCGAAACCGGACACCGGGTAAGAAACCGGCCTTTAGGCCGTTAAGGATTTGCGGCGGTTGGCGTTGGAAGCGCTGGCAAACCACCCGCGACCGCCGCGAATATAACCAAATACCGCTTGGATTGTAGCGATTATGGATTGAACAATGGCATATAAGCCGGTCGAGAATATCAGCTTCAACAAGAAAAAGCACCCGGGACTGCTCTGGATAGCGAACGTGATCGGAGAGGCAACAAACGAAGAGGCTGCGACCGTTGTGAGGAGACTGGTTGAGCAGGCGGGCACCGAAGAGATTGAAGGGCTTGGAATAGACCGTATATTCAATTGTTAAAGAACATTCAAAGGGCTTTTACAGCAATGATAAAGACGGCACAAGGTAATAAGAAAGTGAAGTTTATAGCTGCCGGTATAATCGTAACAATTTTCTCCTTCTTAACTTACGCAGGCCCGCGTTCGCCGCGTTGCGTCGCAACGGGAGGGCATCCGGGCCTGCGGTTTTTATTTAGCCACGGCTCGACTGAGCTCGCCGAAGTCAGAGGACACAGAGAATTATGGGCTTGGTTTGATCACCCACCACAAAAAGCCTCGCCGGCTTTCGATACACAACCGCTGTCGCATTGCAAAATAGTCCGTGCCCCTGTGCGCACGGGGGCACGGGCCGGAATTCATTGCGAATCCCGCAAGACAAAGGTTACGGCGTACTGTCCGTGCGGCAGGTGCTGCGGGCGATTCGCCGACGGCGTTACGGCGTCGGGGCACAAAATCAAAGCGGGGGACAGACTGTGCGCAGCCGATAAGCAGGTGCCGTTCGGCACGGCTGTTATAGTGCCGGGTTACAACAACTCCATGCCGGCCCTTGTGCTTGACAGGGGCGGGGCAATACGCGGCGACAGGCTCGATGTGCTCTTTGACACGCATGCCGAGGCGAAGGAGTGGGGTGTTAAGACTTTGAATTGTTATTTTGCGCGGGACCGACTCCGCAAGGACTCGCACGTACGGATGGCGGCAGCCGGGGGGCAGGGATGTTATTCCAAACCACCGGCTGCACTTTCGATTTTGATAAATGGTAATTGGTAATTGGTAAATGGCAAAAAAACAGCGGAAGACGGATAAGCCCGGGCCGATCGAAGGGCTCGCTGGGGAGATTTTTGATGTAAAGTCAGATGAGCGATTCGGTTGTCTGGGTGTGCCGTACATATATGAGCGGGTACAGGCTGCCGACAAGGTGCTCGGGCTTGCGGCACAATTGGTCAAAGGGGCGAAGAACAGGGTGCGGGGCGTGTGTTTCGATGCGGGGAAATATGCAATGATATCGAAGCCGAAGCTGAACGAACTGAAACGAGCACTGCGAAAGGTGGGGGTAAAAATGTGAAACCACGGAAAAGATAACAATCGGTGGAATCCGTGAAATCCGCCCGCCGTGCCGCCGGCAAGTCGCGGCAGGTGGTTAAAAAATGAAAAATATCGGCAGTATTTGAAAATCGCGGAGCGAGTGGATGATGCAGGGATGCCGAAGATGAACGAAACAAACGGGATAATTGACGTGAGTGACGACAATATCTTATTGCAGCAGGTTGCCGAAGAGCACGGCGTGACGGCCAAGCAGATAGCGATGCTGACCGGCAGGGCGGTATCGACTGTCTATAAGTACCTTGCCGGCGGGTTGTCGATACCATCGGTTGTGTGGCGGCAATTATATCAAAAAACCGCCGACCCGCGAATCATCCAACTGATAACCGGTGATACGCTGGTAGCCATTGTTCCTCTTGTGCCGGCTGCGATAAAGGTGGATGCTCCCACGCTTTCAAAACTCATCGATGCCCGCAAAAAACAGATACGCTGCGAGGAGTACGCGATAAAGATTCTTGAGGATGGCAGGGTCGATGAGGCCGACAAAAAAGCGGTGGCCGGCTACAAAAAAGAGTTCGCTAATATGGTTGTGTGCCAGTCGCAGCTATTTCAGGCAATAACCGGACAGTTTGAATCCGTCTGCGGGAGGTCGAAGGCATGACGCTGCTTACAAAGAGAATTGATAGAGAGCGAATCAGCTGTCAATCGGGGGTTGTAAAAGATGTGGTATGCCCGGAATGTTTTAGGTTGTGCGAATGGCCGAAGATATATCCACAAACAACTGACAGATACCACAGGACTACGCGAATCTATTACGCCTGGTGTTTCAGATGTGGCGCCGGGTTCATTGTCGATCAATTCAAACGTGAATGTCGCTGGGTGATCCATAGGTACCGCAAATATCAACTCAAAGATCATATACCTACATTGATGGGCGACTGGGTATTGTTGAACGACCTGCCGAAACCGGCGCATATTGTAATTGGCCCGGGCGGTGACTTCGATACTCACATCGAACTGAAGGGGGCAAAATGACGGCTGGGCAAGAAGGTACGAAAGAGAGTCGTGGCCATGATTAAATATTTCGATGTTGATGAAGTTGCAAGGGTTTGTGCCTGGACGAAGCGCCACGTTCAGCGGCTGTGCCAGTCGGGTGAGCTGGCCGGAGCGGTCAAAAAAAACGGTCGTTGGCAGATACCGGTAACGGCTGATCCGAGATTGGCCGGCATCACAACACCTGAGCAGCTCACGAGGATGGCCGAAATCGAACTGGTCCCGGCAAAAAAACGGGATGAGGCATTGACAAGATTGGGACTCATAAAATCTTTTGAGACGTTCGCCGCAGAGGCGAATATCACGCGAAAGGTCGCCATAGCACAGTTCGCTGCGGCGAACGATGTGACGGTTCGTTCGCTCTATCGATGGATCGCGAATTACAGACGCGATGGCTTGATGGGCCTGGTCGATTCACGTGGCGGTCGCGCAGCCGAGATAATCAGCCCTGAGGCCTTCGATTACTTTAAGCTCAACTGGCTTGATGCCAGGCAGCCAACAATCAAGATGATATGGCAGATGACACAATTCATCAACCAAAAGGAATCACGCGGCTGGCGTGTGCCGAGTTACGGGTGGATGGTCCGCCTGGTCGAGGAGCAGATACCATACCCTGTGCAGGTGCTGCATCGGGAGGGTCAAGCGGCCTACAATGCCAAGTGTGCGCCGTACATACTGACTGACCCTGATAGTATCGAGCCGGGCAGTGTGTGGGTTGGCGACCATCATCAACTGAACTGCTGGATAATGTATCGGGGCCGATGGATACGGCCGTGGATTACGGCCTGGCAGGACATGAGGAGTCGGGCGATAGTCGGCTGGTATTTTTCCGCCGGGCCGAATCAGGTGACGATTATGATCGCCATGAAACGGGCGATCGAAAGGTACGGGCCGCCGGATTCTGCGAAAATAGACAACGGCAGGGATTACGACAGCGAGATGTTCACCGGTACCACCAAGCAGCGGCGGATATTGAACAAGGGCTATATAGACGAGGCGAACGTTACCGGCATTTATGCTATGCTCGGCATAAGCGTGTCGTTTGCTATTCCATACCATCCGCAATCCAAGCCGATTGAGCGGTGGTTCGATACGTTCGACCAACAGTTTTGCAAGCAGCTCGCCACATATTGCGGCAAAGACAGCGGCAGAAAACCCGAGTACATGAAGGCACTCCTGGAAAGCGACAAGGCGAAAGCCGCTGCTTACGATCTCGATGGCCTGGCAAATCTGGCGGGCGAATATATCGAGGCGTACAATTGCCGGCCACATACCGGGCGAGGGATGGAGGGCAAAAGCCCCGCCGAGGTGCTGGCGACTCGACAAAGCAGAAAGATGCTTGCCGATGGTGTGCTGGATTTGCTGATGCGTGTGTGGAGCGGCGAGCTGACGGTCGGCAAAAACGGCGTCAAGTTCAAGGGCCTTTGGTTCGGCCAATACGATGCGGCTCTTTTAATGCACCAGGGACGCAAGGTCCGCGTGGCATACGATCCGGACGACCTCGAAAAGGTCTGGGTCTATGATGCAACCACCTACAAGCTTCTCACTATCGCCGAGCAGGCACAACTGATTCGATACGGCACGGGCGTTAGCGAGACGGCATTGAGAGAGGCCTCGGCCAAAAAACAGAGGAGCCGCCGACTTATCAAACAGGCAGCGGGCGCAGCCCGCACAGCACATACCGACCTTGCGGCGCTCGCAGTGGAGGCGATGCAAGATGCCACACAAGGGGCCACGGGCGGCGACGGGGGATCGCAGACGCTAAGACCGGTCACAACCCCGTTAGATAGCCAAGTCGGGGCACACAGGCGATTGGACAGGCAAAGAAGGGTTAAAAAGGCTGCAGGCGCCGAGAGCATCGACACTGTATTCGACCTGGGGTTTGATGAGATAGAGGTAAGACGTGATGGAGAGAACGTGATAGATTTAGGTTTGTTAGATGAGCGACAATGACATTCAGAAGGGCTTCGAGAGAGAGGCCCGCTTGGTGGTGGTAAGGATGCCAAAGAAAATAACCAAACAAGAAGCCGACGAAATAGCGGACGCCCTGGCCGACTTCCTCGATCGCTACGAGCTGACACAGGGACAGGTCGCAAAGGCTGTCGGTGTGAGCAGCGCCTCGATAAGTCAGTTCCTCAACAAAAAGTACAAGGCCAATGCCGAGGCCCTGACGAAAAAGCTAATCGACTACATGGATGGATATTCCCGGCGCCGCCGCATGGCAAAGTGCGAAGGTTACATACGGACAAACGTTGCGCGATTCATTGAGGTAATCATCAAGAACACGCACGCACAAAGCACGGCCGACGAGGGCAAGATAGGAATCATCATCGGTGATGCCGGCCACGGAAAAAGCGTCTGTCTTCGCGAGTATGCAGCCGTGCACGCCAATGTTATATACGCCGAACTCGATGACACCATGACTTCTAAGGGTATGTTTGCCGAAATATGCAAGGCGGCCGGCGTCGATGACTCAAGGGGGATAGGCAAGCTAACGAATGAGCTGATAAGCTGCCTCGGGCAAAAAGACCGCGTAGTCATTCTCGATGAGGCATCGGCTCTGACCGTTAAAAAACTGAGCCAGCTGCGCCAGATAATCACCGTTCGCTGCAAGTGCCCGCTGATCCTTAGCGCCAACAATCACCTATTAGGTACGATGAATCAATCGATGGCCAAGCGTGGTAACGAGTCGCTTGACCAGTTCAAGTCGAGGGTGACGTTCGTCCTTAACCTCGACGAGATGGCGGTAAGCAGAAGAGACGGGCTTTATACCCGGGATGATATCCGCAAGCTTTATGAGAGGGGCGGGATAAAGCTCGCCGCCGATGCGGTGGCGACACTCCGAAAGATTGCCCGGACCCCGCAAACAGGACGCCTGCGGACATGCAGCCACGCCATAGCGGCACTGAGATTGTCATCGAAGGTCAAGCCCGGCACCAGGATCGATACAAACCTGATATTAAACGCAATCCGGCAGTTAGGGCTGCCGGTTATGGATTACCTGCCGGTCAATATCGGCAGGGCCGATGAAGAAAAACAAGAAGCGGTTGCAAAAACGGCGTAATTAAATGCTCAATAAACAACAAATAAACTGGCTTCAGAAGGATAGCGCGGATAAGAGCACGGTAAACTATGAAGAATGAATCAAGAGCAGGGCTTAATCAAAAGCAGATACGTCTGCTTCAAATGGCAGTTAGAGGCGCCGGCCTTCGGGGCAAGGGCTTCGATGGTCGGTACCGGCTGCTGTTGGCTCAATATAAAACACCGGCCGGGCACAATGCCACCAGTTGCAAGCAGCTCAACAACAGCCAGCTTACCGATGTCTTAGCGATCTGCGAAAGCCTCGGCTGGCGTTATCCGGGAAGGCCGGCGAACTACTTCCGCAAGAAACTTGCCGAGACGATCTACGGCGACGGCTCGGCCAGCTTTGCACAGCAGTGGGCCATCGGCAAATTAGCCGAGGACTTGGGCTGGGGTGACACGCAATTGGCAGGGTTCCTCAGAAGTCAGACAGACGACGAAGTGAGTTATGTTGCAGCGCTAAGTCCTTCCCAGGCACACGGCGTTATCGAGGCGTTAAAAAACATGTTCGGCCGGGCGGCCGGTAAAAAATTCAAAAATCTCAAGGAGATCCAAGCAGACATGGAGGTTTCACGTGGCAAAGAGACGTGTCAAGTCGGCTAAGCCGGCAATTATTCCAATTGAGTCCTGGCAGCAGGCGGATGATATCCTCAGAAAGCTGGGGGACAGCCAGCTTGCCATAAACCGGGCCGAGGCTCTCGCTAAGACCCGAATCGATGATGCCAAGAAGCAACTTGCAGTCGAGGTCGCACCGCAGCAGGAACAGATAGACATTTGCGTGCGAAGCCTCGAGGCATTTTGCTCGGCCCACAAGGACTCTTTCAGAAGGGCGAAAAGCCGGCAGATGAACTTCGGCGTCGTCGGCTGGCGAAAGAGCACGTCCATTCGAACCAAAAAGACCACGCTCGAACTAATTAAAGAGTTTTTCACGCCATCGAAAAAGAAGGCGTGCATCAGGATCAAAGAGACTGTTGACAAAGAGGCTTTAAGCAAACTTACGGATGAGGAGCTTGTTTCGGTCGATGCCCGGCGAGAGGTCAAGGATGACTTCTATGCCGAGCCGGATTTGCCGGAGGCGGTGGACTATGAGTGATAAAAAACCACATATCACAACGGACGAAGCGGCGGCATGTTTGACGCTGCTCGAAAGTGCAGCGGGGCCGATGACGGCGGCTGAGATAGCCGCGAGGCTGAACCTGGCTGGGTGCCGGGAATCCCAGCGGCGGCACGTGCGGGCTTTGGTCAAGCACCTGCGTGATACGGATGTGTGGATAGCAGCAACTCTGAGCGACGGCTATTTTTTGACGAAGGACCCCGACGTATGGGCTAAACACAACGTTGACAAGCAAATCGGGGCAAAGAAGGTGATAAGCCAGGCATATAGAAGGGAGAAGTGTTGCCTGCGAGATCGCTTAGGCCAGGGCCTTTTGTTTAATCCAAACCCGAGGGTGTGTGTATGAGCGGAAGGCCGAGCCAATACCAGTTGCGAGACATGCTGAGCGATCTCTTGGATATCGAAGAAGGCCTCTCGGACTGGGAGATAGGTTTTGTCGAGAGTCTGAGCAGGTGGGATGGCGATTTTACGGAACGGCAAGCAACGGCACTTGAAAGGTGCTGGAATAAGCATTGTTTGGATAGGGTCACGGCAAATGATTGCTGACAATAACGAATTAATGGTAACAGAGATGACAACTGTCGGAAGGATGAGGCTCGACTCGCAGATTCAGACGGCGATGGAGGCTGCCGGCTATAAACCTTACGACTATAAATCGCTGGACCTCGGCTTTGAATTGCCTATTACCTGGCCGCTCGACCCAGAATGCGAGGTAACGCAGGCGCAACTAATTGTTATCGCAAGGAAGCTCAACTTGCGAGTCGTCAATACCGATACTATGGTTCAAGCTCGAAAGGGAATTTGATGGCGTTTCAATCGCAAATGACACAGGGTTACCCGGCTGAGTCGGAAATCGATGCGGAATTAGCCAGTCTCGGTATCGAGCTGGTTACCGAGAACAACCCAAACTATACAGCCGAACATAAACAGCAGGTATGGGGCACCACCAACGCGGCACGGTGGACGATGACACTCGGCGTTTATCCAGCAACGCCAACAACCTTTAACGTTCGCGGCGGTAAATACCTCTACAAAGGCACGGCAAAGACATACACGCCGGGTGAGGCGATAGATCCGGTCGATAATGACACGACTTATATCTGGATGAACCCGGATAATACTATCGACTCAGGGATAGACGGTGACGGCTGGCCGGGGACTGAACACATCAAATTAGGCGAGGTTGTTGTCAACTCCAGCGGTGTGATAACGTCTGTGATCGACAGGCGGGGCGAGGAGTTTTTGAGGATACCTGATCCGGTGACCGATGTGGCCGCCGCTGTGGTTTGCAAGGATAATCAGATGATTTGTAAAGACAATGAAATTGTAATAAAAGGGGTTTGATATGGATTTTAACGAAGAAGGAATTTCCCGTATAGCTACGGTCGGCAGCGTGGACTTAAACTCGGTTGCATCGACCAACCTGTTCACCGTACCGGATGGAAAAAAGCTGTTAGTTGATTCTTTAGTGCTGCGCAATTTAAGCGCAGATGCGGCAAATGCAGTCGCCCAGGCAGGCCAGTCCGGCGACAAGGACGACTTCTGCGGGCCTAAGACCTTGAGCAATCTTTCGGCGGCGGGCAAGGCGACCGAATTAAGACCCGTATTGGGCCGGTTGACCGGCTCTGATACCTGGGACCCGGGGTCGATTGCCGATGGCGGCGAAGAGGCCAAAGAGGTCACGGTGACCGGCGCTGCGCTCGGCGATTTTGCAAGAGCCTCCTTCAGCAACGATGTCTCGGACCTTGTCTTAGATGCTCAGGTAACGGCAGCCAACACGGTGACGTGCATTCTTGCCAACAATACCGGCGGTGCGATAGACCTGGCTTCCGGGACGATTAAGGTCGAGGTCTTTAATCTGGATCGACCGGCGGCGATTGTCGAGTACGCGGGCGGGACGGTATTTGTTATTGACGTTACGACCGCAGCCGGAAGCGCGTGCACCTGCTCGGTTGACCTGATGGGCCGCTTGGTAGATGCGTAATGCCGAATGTAATCTATGAAAAGTTGAAAAAGCTTGCGGATGAGGCCGGCTTAACGAGCGAACAGGTTGCCGGTGCGACAAAAAAGCAGGCAGCAACAATGATGGGTACAGATGCTGTTTATATAGACGACAAGGTCTATGGGGTTGCAAAAAAAGCGGTACTTGCCGAACTGGAAAG
>QNBT01000004.1 GCA_003644205.1 Planctomycetota bacterium
GGATGTAAGAATGGAGACTGCTTATGAAAATTGCAATACCAGTTTGGCAAAGTAATGTTTCGAGCGTTTTTGATTTTGCCCATAGGCTCTTGCTCATCGAGTTGGAAGATGGCACAGAAAAAAGCCGTCAGGAAATTGAGCTAACTGAGCAAAGCGGGCCGGAAAGAGCAGCTAAATTAAGACAGCTAAATGTTGATGTGCTTATTTGTGGAGCAATCTCCAGGCCTTTAACTTTTATGTTAAACAGTTCAGGAATTGAGGTATTACCGTTTGTTACAGGTTCGACGGAGCAGATTCTGGATGCATACAAAACAGGTCAATTGTATCAGCCGCAATATGCCTTGCCAGGTTTCTGGGAAGGTGCTCGCAGGTGTTTCCGGAGACGTCGAGGCAGACGCGGCAGGAAGTGGTAAATGTAACAGTAAATTTAAGTTGTAGACCAGATTAGGCGCAACCGACGGGGACGGAGTCTAAGAAGAGTAAAGAAAGAAAACGATGAAAGTAGCAGTAACATCACAAGGAAAAGAGCTTGCAAGCAAAATTGACCAGAGATTCGGCAGAGCTAAGTATCTACTTGTAGTTGATACAGAAACCAGTGATTTCACATTTTATAACAACGAGTTGAATTTAAATGCAGTACAAGGTGCAGGGATTCAGACCGGACAAAACATAGCCAATCTCGGTGTTGAGGCTGTTATAACCGGAAATGTAGGCCCGAATGCTTTTAAGACGCTTAATGCTGCTGATGTAGAAATATTTCTCTCTGGGAAGCAAACTGTTGCCGAAGCAGTGGAATCATTAAAGGCAGGCAAATTGAAACAAGTGGATCAGGCTAATGTTGAAGGACACTGGATTTAGGAAAGCAGAGCAAAGATTATGAAAATATATCTTGATTGTATACCATGTTTTATCAGGCAATCGCTTGATGCAGCAAGACATGCGACAGATGATGTAACCATCCATGAAAAAGTGGTACGTGGTGTGCTTGATCTTGCTAATAACCTGGATATGAGCCAGTCTCCGCCAGTTATAGGACAAAAAATACACCGACTTATTCGAGAATTGGTAGGAGTTGAAGACCCTTACCACGGCGTCAAGCAACGGTTTAATAATGCAGCATTGAAATTATATTCCCAGATGCGTCATTTAATCATTGAATCCGAAAATCCGCTTGAAACTGCGGTTCGTCTGGCTATCGCGGGCAATATCATCGATTTTGGAGTCAAGAGCCAACTGCAGGAAGAAGAATTGAAAGAAACAATAAATAAGTGTTTTTCTGACGTATTCTCAGGTTCGCAAATAGAAGATTTTGGTAATGCAGTAAATGAAGCAGAAAATATTCTTTATCTGGCAGACAATGCCGGCGAAATTGTTTTTGACCGTCTTTTAATTGAGCAATTGCCCATAGAAAAAATCACTGTAGCTGTTAAAGGCTCTCCTGTAATAAATGATGCCACGATGCAGGATGCTGAAATTACCGGCCTGCCCAAAATTGTTGAGGTAATCAGCAATGGCTCTGATGCACCGGGAACGATACTGGAAAGCTGCAATCAATCTTTCAGGAATCGTTTCGATAAAGCAGATTTGGTTATAGCTAAGGGACAGGGTAATTACGAGACGTTGAGTGATGTTAATAAAAACATATTTTTCATACTCAAAGCTAAGTGTCCCGTAATTTCAAGAAATATTGGTTGTGAAGTTGGCAAAATGATTTTGCAGAAAACAAAAGCATTCAGAGGAGAAATTAAAAATGCCAGGATTTGATGGTACAGGTCCGTTAGGTCAGGGTCCGATGACAGGGAGAGAAAGGGGTTTCTGTGTGTTGCAGGAATCAAAAGATAAGCCCGGTCAGGCCAATGGTCTGGCAGGTCTTCAAGGAACGCCAATAGGCAATGTAAATACGAATTTAATAGATGAAAAGGAGGTGATTAATATGCCTCGTGGAGATGGAACAGGTCCGGCAGGATTAGGGCCTATGACAGGCAGAGCAGCTGGTTTTTGTGCTGGCTACCCGGTGCCCGGCTATATGAATCCAGTTGGAGCAGGAAGATATGCTCCTGCAATCGGGCCGTCTGTGCCCTATGGTTACAATCAGGGTGCATATGGTTATGGCATACCTTATGCAGCTGGCAGGTCATGGTTCGGTAGAGGTTTTCCTGGAGCCGGTTTGGCTCGTGGTTTTGGCCGTGGCCGAGGTTTTAGAGGCGGCAGAGGTAGATTGGGCCACTGGTAATAGAAGGAGAATTTAAATTTTGAAAGGGATAGATTATGCCAAGAGGTGATGGTACAGGCCCGACTGGTCAAGGACCCGGCACAGGTCGTGGGATGGGACGCAGTCAGGGGCAAGGTAGAGGCAGGATGGGCGGTCCCTTTGCAGCGGGACCGGGCGGAAATTGTGTCTGTCCAAGCTGCGGAGCAACGGTCGCTCATGTTGCAGGACAGCCTTGTAATCAAAGAAGCTGTCCTAAATGTGGTACAAAAATGACAAGAAGCTAACATTTTTTTATAAGACTTCTGCAAAATGAGTGAGATATTAGCAAAGGAAGTTGAGTAAGCAACGGTTATTAATAGCAGAGATGGATTTGGCAACCAATAGAATGATTTTGATGTGATTTCAGGCTTTTAAGCCTGTTTTTGGGCAGAGTATCTTCGGATGCTTTGTCATAGCTCTTTGAAAAGTTAATCTTTCAGCACTAAACCGTGCCAACCAGCTTTGGCAAATGTTCGATAGCATCTGATATTTTCCGGCTGCTGTAAATGTATTGCCGCAGCGACAGCAATAAGGCTGGCAGTAAGATGTGTTATAGTCATCTGATTGCTTATTGTGGTAAAGCCGTAGTGCGTTGTTTGTTCGGCTTTTCTGTTACCAAGGCGGGCGAAGTATTGTTCAACAGTTTGTCTGTCTTTGAATGTTTCTTTGAATTCTTTGCTGTCTCTCGGAACTCTTGAACGGGCGTCATCGGTAATATCGAGATATTTTGTACAGCCGTAGCATTTGCCGGTATTGAATTTGAGATTGTTTACAGGACAGATGTTACCGTATTCCTGTGCAAACTTTTTACTGGCTTTAATTGGGCATCTGAATTTGAGTCTTTCTCTGTTAGCTTCAGTCCATCTGCCAACCGATTTCATTTCGATTCCGGCATCACACAACGGACAGCCGTTTGGTCCAAAGATTTTATCGCCTTTTGTGTTTCTTGGATTGATAGGGATATAGGCAGTTGATTTCATTTGCTCGGCAATGAATGTATAAAGCTTTTTTACATCGTAGGCTTTATCAGCGATGAATATAGCGCCTTTTTTAAAGCGGTATCTGCGTTTAAGCTCTTTGATAAGGCTAAATGCGGCATCATGATCGGTAATATTGTTTGGCAGTGTTTTTTCTACCAGGCAGATTCCCTCTTTGGTAACTACAGCATGTGTCCTGAAACCCCAGAAGAATACCATGTTCTGCTTTTTGCCGTTTACGACCTGAGATGAGTAGTAGCACAGAGTTGCTCTGGGATTACGCTTGGGCCTTTTTGCTTTATTGGTTGTATTTCTGTTTGGGTTTTTGAAGTTATTTTCTTTTGTGGCTGCCTGGACAGGTTTTGAATCGAGAATGAATTCACCGAGCGAGATAACATTGTTTTCAATAAGAATATCGTTGGCAGCTTTATGAATTGCTTTTAATGTTGAGTTTTTGGTTTTTTTGAGGAAACGGTAAAACTGTGTTTCATCCGGCAGGCTATCCAAATCAAAACCGCACATTTCAGCTAATGGCGGTATTAAGTTGAGGTATTCGATGAGTCTTGGGACGGAATTTATCTGTTCGAGATGCTTGATGATGAAGGCCCGCAGTATAGCGTGTCGTGAGTGTCCGGTTCTTCCGGCCGAATCGTTTTTGTCCTGCAGTGCTGAAAGATTTAGAGATTTAAAGATGTAGTAATATTTTCTCATCAGTGGTGCCTTTCGGACAAGTTCCTGAAGGTCATAAAAGAAAGATGTTTGAAAATGTTGCATAAGAAATATTCCTCTGTTTTAGTTGTAAAGGATTAAAATTAAATAACTTACATTATAGCTGAAACGGAGGAGATTGCAAGAAAACAATGAGCTTAAATCATTGTTTTATATAAAGTTATGTGTTTTACAGAAGGCTTATTTTTTTATTCGAAAGGAGATTTATCATGCCAGGTGGAGATGGAACAGGTCCAGGCGGTATGGGACCAATGACAGGTAGAGCCGCAGGTTTTTGCGCAGGATATCCAGTACCAGGTTACGCCAATCCTATTGGTGGTCGTGGATACTGGGGCGGCGGACGTGGTATGGGTATGGGCTGGGGCCGAGGTGGCGGCTGGGGTCGCCGTAATTGGTATTATGCGACCGGCCTTCCGGGTTGGGCAAGAGCCGGATATGGTATGCCTGCCTGGGGTGGATATACCGGTGGTACTTACGGTTATCCAGTTGCTTATCCGGGCGGTTTCCCCGCTGGGCCCACTGCCGAACAGGAACAGCAGGCTTTAAAACAGCAATCAGAATACCTGCAACAGTCACTCGATGACATTAACAAGCGCATCGAAGAGCTGGAAAAAGAAAAGTCAGAGTAATAAAAATCTATTCGAGCGAACACAGCGAAGAACGAAGGGCGAGTTGCTCGCCCTTCCTGACTTTTCGCTCCGCTCAAAGGTGAGAGTCTATTAAATTTTTTGAAGGACACATGGAATGTCTAAAAAAGTTATTGTTGTAGGTGGTGTTGCAGGCGGAGCATCAGCAGCGGCCAGGTTGAGACGTTTGGACGAAGATGCTGAAATAGTTTTGTTTGAAAGAGGCAAATACATCTCTTTTGCCAACTGTGGTCTGCCGTATTACATAGGGCAGATAATAAAAAACCGTGATGACTTACTAGTACAAACGCCGGAAAAGTTCAAGGCCAGATTTAACATTGATGTAAGGGTTAACAGCAAAGTAATAAAGATAGACCGCAAAAATAAGCAGGTTGCTGTAAAGGATTTATCATCACAGGAAAATTACAATGAAAAATATGACAAGTTGATTCTCTCGCCGGGTGCAGAACCTGCCAAGCCACCTATAAAAGGTATCGATTCGTCCCGTATCTTTACATTGCGAACTATACCGGATGCAGATACTATCAATAATTTTATTACAGAGCACAAGCCTAAACGTGCAGTTGTTGTCGGTGGCGGTTATATAGGTCTGGAAATGGCTGAGAACCTCAGACACCGGGGCCTGTTGGTTGCTATAGTCGAAATGCTTGATCAGGTAATGCCGACTTTAGACAAGGAAATGGCATCGTCTTTGCACGAGCATCTTCACGAACAAAGTGTAGCTTTATGGCTAAGTGATGGGGTTGCGGGATTTCGACAGAGTAACTCAAAATTGATAGTGGCTCTAAAATCCGGGATGGAGCTTTCCTGTGATATGGCTGTACTGGCGATTGGAGTTAAACCAGAGGTCAGATTAGCTAAACAAGCAGGTCTGGAGATTGGAAGCACAGGAGGAATAAAGGTAGATGAGCATCTAAGGACAAGTGATTCTGATATTTTTGCCGTCGGAGATGCAATCGAGGTCGAACATTTTGTGTTAAAGAAACCTGTCCTAATCCCATTGGCAGGTCCGGCCAACAGGCAAGGCAGAATAGTGGCAGATAATGTAGCCGGGCGTGGTACAAAATACAAAGGCACCCAGGGTACTGCGATACTTAAAGTATTTGACCTGACCGTAGCAATGACAGGAGCAACCGAAAAGGAATTGCAAAAAGCTGAAATGGACTATGAAAAAGTCTATATTCATCCAGCCAATCACGTCGGTTATTATCCGGGTGCACAGCAGATGCACATCAAGATTCTCTTCAGCAGACCTGATGGAAGAATTTTGGGCGTTCAAATTGTCGGCAAAGATGGTGTGGATAAAAGAATTGATGTGTTTGCCACTGCTGTTCGTTGCGGTCTGACGGTTTTTGACCTTCAGGATTTGGAATTGGCTTATGCACCTCCTTATGGAAGCGGCAAAGATCCGGTAAATATGGCTGGTTTCACAGCGGGTAATATTTTGGATGGTACCGCTGATATAAAGCATTTTGAACAACTCGATAACAATAATTTTCTGCTTGATGTTCGTTCGCCTGCTGAAGTTGCCAGAGGAAATATAAAAGGAGCGTTAAATATACCTGTTGATCAAATTCGCAAAAAACTAAACGAACTTCCCAGAGACAGAACCATCGATATATATTGTGCGGTTGGTATCCGAAGTTACATTGCTTCACGAATTTTGAGACAAAAAGATTTTGACGCCAAGAGCTTGTCTGGTGGTTACTCAAGTTATTTTGCCCGTACCAGTGAAAAACTGCTTGAAGGTAAAACCGGCCAGCAATTACGGGATGAGTTCTGCACAGGATTTTAAGATAAAAATAATGAAAGGAAAATGATTATGCCGGAATTTGGAAATCCATTCAGCGGCCTTGCAAAAGACCGCAAGTTAACAGATGCTGAATTGATTAGAGCTATTCGCTTTATGATCTCAGCTGAATATGAAGCAATCCAACTGTATATGCAATTAGCTGAATCCGTAGATAATAAGCTGGCCAAAGATGTGCTTATAGATATCGCTGATGAAGAGCGTGTACACGCAGGTGAATTTTTGAAACTGTTGCATGAATTGGCTCCAGATGAACAAAAACTATACGATGAAGGTGCCCAAGAAGTGCAGGAGATGATAGATGAGCTAAAAAAAGACAAGTAATGTTTTGAGAAGATCTGAAAGGAGGTCCAATAATGCCAATTTTTGAGTATAAATGCAAAAAATGCGGGCACAAAACAGATTTTTTGGAAAAAGCGGGCAGTAACAAAAAGCATATCTGTGAAAAATGTGGCGGCAATGAGATGCAGAGACTTTTTTCAACATTTTCTGTGGGAAGTAGCTCAAAATCGAGCGGCAATGACAGCTGTCCAACCGGAACATGTCCATTAAGTTAGAAAGGGAAACTTATGAAAATTGCAGTAACGTCAACAGGGCCTACACTTGATAGCGATGTAGAAGCCCGATTTGGAAGATGTCCATATTTTCTTATCATTGATACTGACACAATGCAGTTCGAGGCTATTGAGAACCCCAATATAGCATTAGGTGGTGGTGCAGGTATTCAATCCGCTCAGTTAATGTCAGAAAAAGGTGTAACGACAGTGCTAACTGGTAACTGTGGTCCTAATGCATTCAATGTTTTCGGCCAGGCAGGGATACAGGTTATTGTTGGAGTCAGCGGAAATATACGTACCGCTGTTGAACAATTTAAAACAGGTAAATTTTCCTCAGCAGATGCACCTAATGTGCAAAGTCACTTTGGTGTTAGTTCCGGACAACAACCAGATCAAACGCAACCTTCCGGTTCAAACAATCCACCAATGGGTAACCCTGGTATGGGGATGGGCAGAGGCGGTGGTAGAGGGCGCGGTATGGGCGGCGGCAGAGGAATGGGCCGAGGTATGGGAATGAGAATGGGTGCAACTATGCCAGGGACACCGGCAGGACCTGGTGTTTTTCAACCATCAAATATACCAACTGCAGGCCAGTCGGAATTAGGCCAATTAAAACAACAGGCCCAGATGCTTGAGCAGCAAAAACAACAGCTGAATCAAAGAATAGCCCAGCTTGAAAGTGGTCGTAAAGCTGCTGCCTCTGTACAGACAGACAAGTGTAATGGCTGCGGTATTTGTACAGATGTTTGCCCTGTCAACGCTATTAGTATAGACAAACATGCTGTTGTCAATCCCAAACTTTGTACTGCCTGTGCTATGTGTGTATCTGAGTGTCCGAATGGCGCTATTACAATTACCCAGCAGAAGATCGAAAGCTAACAAAAATAATCCAGGCAGGCAAAACACATCAACCAAATTGTAACTATACAGGAAAGCTGAATGGAACGTTTTATGCTCAAATCCAAGATTCACGGTGCCACATTAACTGGTACCGAACTGGATTACGAAGGCAGTATAACCATTGATCAAAATCTGCTTGAAAAAGCTGATATATTACCGAGTGAACAGGTTCATGTGCTGAACATAAACAACGGTCAGCGTTTTATAACCTATACTATTGCAGCACCGAAGGATTCGGGAGTTATTTTATTAAACGGTCCGGCAGCGAGATTAGGAACTGTTGGGGATAAAGTCATAATTATATCTTATTGTCAGGTACCTTTAGAAAAAGCCAAAAACCTGCGAGTAAAGAAAGTCTTTGTAGATGAGAAAAACAGACCAAAGGAGTCAAAAGATGGATCCAGCACTTAATGCCGCCGATGTCGTTGTAGGATTTCATCCAGCCGGTTACAGAATAGATAAAACAGCTTCGCCAATGAACAGGCATACAAAATGGGATGTAACAGAGAATCACTGGCGTAATCCAAAGCCGGTTTGTTTTGATTCACTTCCACAGAGCGGTTGGATTGCGAAAGATAAATTTGATTGGAATCAAGTTGATACATATATGGAGAAGATTTGATATGAAGATAGCAATTGCAAGCGGCAAAGGCGGAACAGGAAAAACAACAATAGCGACAAATTTAGCGGTTTCGCTTTCTAATTCGGGCCAGCAGGTTCAATATCTGGATTGTGATGCGGAAGAGCCTAACGGCCATATATTCTTAAAACCTGAAGTGGAAACTTCAGAAGATGTTACTGTTGGTGTACCCGAAGTTGATATGGATAAATGTACAGGTTGCGGAAAATGCGGCCAGCTTTGCCAATACAGTGCTATAATCTGCCTGAAGGACAAACCCATGGTTTTCGAACAATTATGCCATTCGTGCGGCGGGTGTATGGCGGTTTGTCCGGAAAATGCAATTAGTGAAAAACAACGTAAAATAGGTATCGCTGAATTCGGCAAATCAAATGGTTTGTATTTTAGTCATGGCAAGCTGGACATAGGAGCTATCCAAACCCCGGCATTAATAAAATATGTAAAGAACAAAGCAATCAACGATTGTATAACTGTCCTTGATGTACCACCGGGCACATCATGTCCTGTAATTGAAGCGATAAAGGGAAGTGATTTTGTTTTACTTGTTACCGAACCAACCCCTTTTGGCTTAAATGATCTTGAATTAGCAGTTGGAATGGTAAGAGAATTAAAACTTCCATTCGCAGTAGCCATAAACAGAAGCGATATTGGTGATGATGCGGTTGTCAAATATTGTCAAAAGGAAAGTATTAAAATAATACTTGAAATACCTAACGACCGCAAAATAGCCGAAAGTTATTCGCGAGGCATTATGATAGTTGAGGCAATACCGGAATATAAAAGTAAGTTTTTGAAGTTGTATGAGGATGTCAAAAGGATGGGTGAAAATAATTGAAACACGACCCGGACTTTATGGAAAAGATTACCAGGGATTTAGAGGCACGTAAAGCAGCCTGCAGAATCCTTGATGTTGAGGAAATGGCCGACAAGCATCAACTCAAGAAGGCCTATCGCCGGGCAGCCATCAAATATCATCCAGATCATAACGAAAGCAGCCCTGAAGCAAATAAAAAATTTACTCTCATAAAGTGCGCTTATGAACTTTTAGCTTTTGATAAACCCTGCGATAAAATCCTGGAAGAAATCAATTTCTGGCCCGGTGTACCTGAAGACGGCAAATATAGAATTGACAATCCCTGGGGACATTTTTTGTGGTGGAGGGAGAAATTCTTTGATTCTGACAAAGAAAAAGGACAAATCAATGGCAGCAAACGCTCTTCTTGTATTTAACAGAAATCCTTACGACGGCACGGATGTGACCTGGAATGGTCTTCGATTGGCAGATCAACTGCTTGATATTGGTTTGGAGGTAAATATATTTTTAATGAATGATTCGGTGGATCTGGCTCGTGACATAACCGAGCAGCCGGAAGGCTATTTTGATTTGGGAAAAATGCTGAAGGATCTAATAGCCAAAAGTATTCCTGTTAAAGTATGCGGTACTTGTAAAGTACGCTGCGGTATCCACAAAGGAGAGCCTTATTTTGAAGGAGCCCAGGAAGCAAAGATAACTGAATTGGCTCAATGGGTTGCGGATGCAGATAAGGTTATTTCATTTTAGGTGTTACTGATGGGCCTTGCAAAACTACCTGATAACTTTTACGATAAGATTAAGCCGCGTTTGTATCAACGTGTGAGTAGGGAATTGCGTTCGGCAAATTATGTATTAGATATTGGCTGTG
Organism: Planctomycetota bacterium; assembly: GCA_003644205.1. Lineage (GTDB taxonomy): Bacteria > Planctomycetota > Phycisphaerae > Sedimentisphaerales > Anaerohalosphaeraceae > QNBT01. Next base: position 10,194 of record QNBT01000004.1, read on the forward strand.
GCAATTGTGAACTTGCCAAGTATTTATCACAGACCAATAGGCAAAAGGTTATCGGTATTGATATATCTTCTGAAAGTTTTCCGGATAAAGAGAAGATAAATAAAGACTGGCCGCTTGTTAAGTGTGTTCGCAGAAGTGCCTCAAAACTTAATTTTGTCCAAAGTGAAATAATAGATGCAGTCGTGATGTTCTGGTCTTTGCACGAGATGAATGTTCCTAAAGTAGTCCTGCAGCAGGTTTATAGTGTTTTGAAGCCAGGCGGAAAGGTGCTTATCGTTGAGTTTCCAAACAAGTCGTTGGCTCAGAAGTTATGGAACGAAAAGTATTTTAGCAAAGAGCAATTAATGAAATATCTGGATGATGTGGGATTTGAGCATATTCAGGCTAGGTTGATTGAAAATAAACAAATACTCTGGGTTAGCGGGTATAGCTGTGCCGAAAACAAGAACAAATCAGAGCAAGTAAAGGTCAAAATGTATGAAACATGAAAGAACGTACATATTCAAAAATACGGTATCTCGAAATCTAAATGAACCGGCAAAAGTGATATTTAGTAGTCCCGGCGAGATGGAAATCGGAGCTGCTGTTGAATTTGGCGGTAGCGGACAAGGCCTTAATCCGGAGGAGATGTTTGTCGCTGCGATTAACAGCTGTTTGATGAATACGTTTTTTTATTTTACGCAAAAGTTTAAAATTGACATTTTATCATACAACTCACAGGCCTCAGGTCAGCTTGAAAAGCAATCTGATGGTTTTCGGTTCACCAATGTCGAAGTTAAAGCAAAGGTTCAGTTGCTTGAAGAAAAGTTTGCTGAAAAAGTTCAGGAAGCGGGCCAGTTAGCTGAGAAATATTGCCTTGTCTCTAAGTCTGTTGCCTGTTCTGTCAATTATCAGTTAGAAATTGAAATTAAAGGAAAGTAAATAATCAGGAGATTAAAAAATGCCATGGGTAAATCAGGATTTATGTGTTGGCTGCGGTGTTTGTGTAGACGAGTGTCCCGTAGAGGCAATTACACAAGACCAAGACAGTAAAGCAATTATCGATGATGACAAGTGTATCCGATGCGGCAAATGCCACGATGTATGCCCACAGGATGCTGTCAGGCACGACAGCGAGAGGATTCCTCAAGAAGTTGAAGCAAATATAACAAAAACAAAAGAGCTTTTGACGCATTTTGACTCACCACAACAGCAGAGAGAATTTTACGAACGGATGATTCGCTACTTTAACAAAGAAAAAAAAGTAGCTGACCTGACTATAGCCAAAATAACTGATATGAAAAATGCCATAAGCAAGGAAAAATAATCCGGATGTCAGCGTAAATTTATTAACAAGCTTGTAATTATGTGAATATAAACCAAGAAGGAAATTTTATGAAGGAATTAGTAGTAATAAGCGGTAAAGGCGGAACAGGTAAAACCAGTATAGCAGCAGCATTTGCTTCTTTGGCACAGAACTTTGTTTTAGCCGACTGTGATGTGGACGCGGCCGATTTGCATCTAGTCATGTCTCCTGACATTAAGGAAAAACAGGATTTTTCCGGTGGCAAACAGGCTTCTATCGTCAGTGAAAAATGTATTGGCTGCGGCAAATGTGCCAATATGTGCCGCTTTGGTGCTATCAGTCTTAACGGACCTGCTAATGAAACAATAGAAAAGACATATATCATTGATCCTGTATCCTGTGAGGGCTGTAAGGTCTGCGTCGAATTCTGCCCCGTGGAGGCTATTGAATTCAAAGATGCAATTAATGGTCAGTGGTTTATATCGGATACCAGGTTTGGTCCTATGGTTCACGCAAAGCTTGGTATTGCTGAAGAGAACAGCGGCAAGTTAGTAACATTGATTCGCAAAGAGGCGAAAAGAATTGCTGAAGAGCAAAATAAAAATCTATTGATTGTAGATGGCTCGCCTGGTATTGGCTGTCCTGTAATTGCGTCAATTACAGGTGCGGATTTGGTTCTCGTGGTTACAGAGCCTACTCTTTCGGGAATCCACGACCTTGAAAGAGTCGCACAACTTACATCAAACTTTGGTATCCAAACCCTGGTTTGTGTAAACAAGGCAGATATCAATCCTGAGATGACAGAACGAATAGAAAAAAATGCCAAAGATAAAGGCTTAAGGGTTATCGGCAAGATACCTTATGACGAATCTTTCACAAAAGCACAGATAATGAAAGCAACACTAATAGAATATACCGGCGGCGACATAACTGAGAAAGTAAAATCGATGTTCAGAGAAATTACTTATGCCTTAGGTTAAGGACATCTGTAACGTGACATATCAATCAAAGGCAAAATATGATTTTAACAAATTGGCCGACAGCTATGATAGCTGGTATAACTCTTCAGTAGGTCAAATGTATGATAGACTTGAGAAGAAAGCCTTTGACAGTTTACTTGGAAACTATAATAACGGGAAACAGCTTCTTGAAATCGGTTGTGGCACAGGCCACTGGAGCAGGTTCTTTAGTGAAAAAGGGTTTGAAGTTACAGGCATAGATATTTCAGAGAAAATGATAAATACTGCAAACAAAAAAACATACCAAATTGTCATTTCCAGGTATCTGACGGCAGGAGCCTGTCTTTTTTTGATAATAGTTTTGATGTTGCAACAGCAGTTACTACTCTCGAATTTAGTGAAAATCCCGAAGAAATAATTACTGAGATGGCAAGATGTGTAAAACCTAAAGGTAGACTTCTGTTTGGAGTATTAAACTCCTTATCTTTTTACAATCAGAAAAGGCAGAATAACACAGAAAGCGTGTATGCTTATGCACAATTATTTTCACCACAGCAGTTGAAAAATTTACTTGAACATTATGGTACGGTCAGAATGCGAATAGCAGGTTTTGTCCTTCGAAATAAATGGCTGATATGGTTATCGCCATTTTGGGAATCTTTGTGCCGAGTTGTGGGCAGTAAGAAAGGTGCATTTATAGCCGCGGAGGTTCAGCTATGAAAGTTCAGGTGCAAATTAGTATTTATTCGTTGAGAACAGAATCCCTTTCTGAGCCTATTGATGAGTTTTGCAGGATATTGAAAGATAAGGGTCTAAAAGTCCAAACACGGACAATGGATAGCTTTGTTGTTGGAGAATCAGATGCTATATTTAAATCCGTGCAAGAGGCTTTTGAGCAGATAGCTGAAAAGTATGATGTCGCTATGGACTTTAAAATTTCAAATGCTTGCCCGAAGGAAGCTGAAAAACAAGTAAAAAAGGAACAAATATGACAGAGCAAACTTCACAAACACAACAGCAGAATATGGAAAGACAGATGGAGATCGAACAGCAGCAGATTCGCCAGCGAATGATCCAGATAAAAAATAAAATACTTATCCTTTCCGGCAAAGGTGGCGTCGGCAAAAGCACGGTATCAGTGAACCTGGCAATTTCCCTGGCTCTTGCGGGTAAAAAGGTAGGATTACTGGATATTGATATACACGGCCCAAGCATACCAAAGGTGTTGAACCTCGAAGATGCCAAAATCGGCTCGAATGGTCAGGATATTCTTCCTGTAGAGATGACGAATAATCTAAAGGTTATGTCTATAGGATTCTTGCTGCAGGGAAAAGATTTAGCTGTTATCTGGAGAGGCCCGCGAAAATATCACATGATCAAACAATTTTTAAGAGATGTTCAGTGGGGAGACTTAGATTTTTTGATTATAGATTCTCCTCCAGGAACAGGTGATGAACCTCTTTCAATTGTACAGCTTCTTGAAAATTGTACCGGAGCAATAATTGTTACCACACCACAGGAAGTGGCTTTGTCTGACGTTCGTAAAGGCATTACTTTTTGCAGGAATCTTAACGTAAATATACTGGGTGTAATAGAAAATATGAGTGGGTTTGTTTGCCCGAAATGCGGTCATAAAACGGATATATTCAAATCCGGTGGAGGGGAAAAAATGGCAGAAGAGATGAACGTGCCGTTTTTAGGTAAGATTCCAATTGACCCTGCAATTGTTGAGGCCTGTGATTCAGGCAAGCCTTATATTCAGGAATACAAAGAGAGTCGAACAGCTCTTGCTTTTAAGCAAAGTATTCTGCAATTTATGGACTTGAAATAGTAAATTAAAGTTTGGAAAGGAAAACTTATGCGAATTGCAATCCCATTAGCGCAAGGAAAATTAAGCCTTCATTTCGGTCATTGTGATCAGTTTGCTGTTTTTGAAGTTGATGATGACAGCAAAAAAATTGTCAGTAGAAATGACGAAATGCCACCCGGCCATGCACCGGGTGTATTGCCGCAATGGCTTGGCGGTATCGGTGTAAATGTAATTATTGCAGGTGGTATGGGCCAGCGTGCTCAGCAGCTTTTTGTGCAAAATGACATAAAAGTTGTTATTGGGGCACAAGCCAGCACACCTGAAGAACTTATATCAGCCTATCTGCAAGGTTCACTTGTAACAGGAAATAATATCTGTGACCACTGATCATAACAAGCAAATGTGAATTCGCTCATTTATAGAGTTAAACGAAAGGTCGGTCACGAATATTAAATCCATTCAAAATAATGTTGCTAATATAAGTAAATCTGTTCATCCCAAATGTGTAGTATGTGGTTCTGAAAATTTAAGCGGGCTTGGTTTGCAATTTGAATCTAACGATGATGGAAATGTTAAAGCTGTGTTTCAATGTGATGAAAGTTTTGAAGGCTATCCGGGGATACTGGATGGTGGTGTTATCTCGTCAGTTTTAGATGGTGCAATGGGTAATTGTATGTTCGTACATGGTTTGGCGACGGTTACCGTCGAGATAACAATAAGATTTCGACAACCGGTTTTAACAGGACAAAAGGCGGTTGCCTCCGCAAGGATCACACGGAATTCGCACCCTTTGTATTTACTGGAGGCTGAGATAATTCAGGACGGCAAAGTCAAGGCAACAGCTAAAGGCAAATACTATGAACAGCCACAGCTTGCCCATATAGTTGGACAGTTTTCATGATGCAGAGCATTCGAATAATAATTTTGATTGAAAATACAGCTTACAAAGCCGGTTTAAAAACCGAACATGGTCTATCCTTCTGGATAGAGTATGGTAATAATAAGATACTATTTGATACAAGCCAAAGTAATGCAATTCTACATAATGCCAGGACTTTAGATATTAACCTTGCACAAACAGATGCAATCATACTCAGCCATGGTCATTATGACCATACAGGTGGCTTGCATTCTGCAACTAATGTTACTTCGGAGACAAAGATTTACTTGCATCCCACAGCTACAGAACCAAAATACAGTCAAAAAACCTCAAAGCCAAAGTATATCGGCATGTCTGATTCTGTAAAAAAGGCTATTGAGGGTTGTCAAATTACATGGACGGCAACTCCCGCTGTGATATTTCCGGGAATGTCAGTAACCGGACAAATACCACGTCTAAATGATTACGAGGATGTAGGGGGAGCTTTTTTCATTGATGAAAATTGTCACAAGCCAGATAAACTTTTAGATGACCAGTCATTATTTATTGAATCATCAAAAGGCCTTGTTGTCATTTTTGGTTGTGCTCATGCAGGAGTTGTAAACACTCTTGACTATATAAGTAAATTGACAGGTGAAAAATATATATATGCTGTTATGGGTGGCATGCACCTATTGAATGCAAATTCGGTTCGAATTACGAAAACAATAGAGGCCTTCAAAAAATACCAAGTTCAGATAATTGTCCCATTGCATTGTACCGGTCAGAAAGCTATGAAAGGCTTTAAAAAAGCCTTTGGCGATAAATGCTTATTTTCCGGTGCAGGTGGGCAGATCGATTTCTAAAGACAGTTTACCAAGTATGTCAGATAAACAATTGGAGTCAAATAAGATATGTAAAAAATTGTCGCAAATAAGCGGTTCCGACTGGGTGGCCGTTAAATTTGAGAAAGAAATTATTGCAAACGATATTGAACCTGTCAGATTTTGTGAAGCTGTATACAAGTCTCAGAATAAGCCCATATCATTATCTTTTTCGTCTATATGCTGTGATGGTGCCAAAAGATGTTTTGGTTGGCTAAAAGATACTGATGTAAAGCTTGCCCAAAGACTTTCCGAGAAAACGGGCACCAGTCAGGACATAGCCCTTAAATTGATAAGAAGTGTGCCTGTTCTTACTGAAAAATTTTCAGGAGTTTCTTTTAGCAAAGATATCGATGGTGACGTCTATATAACTTATGCCAACTCGGAATCAGCAATGAAACTGGTTAGATCATGGCAAACAATAACGGAATGTAATCTCGATACGGAAATATCAGGTATAATGTCTGTTTGTGGCAACGTTGCAGTCAAAAGCTATATCGACCAGAAAATCAGCATTTCTTTTGGTTGTCCTGATTCTCGAAAATATGGCGGTATCACAAAAGAACAACTGGTTATTGGTCTTCCACATAAAATCGCGTCGCGTATATGTGCCATTAATAATTGAAGCAAATATGTAAGGAGTCTTCGGAAATTAACATGTGTAGCTTGGTTCCAGTGAGAGTGTTTTTGACAAAAGGGGTAGGAAAACACAGATATCAATTGAAATCCTTTGAAGAGGCATTAAGGCAGGCCGGAGTTGCCCAGCAAAATCTGGTTCAGGTATTATCAATACTACCGCCAAAGTGCAAGGTTATTGCTCGTGAAAATGGATTAAAATCGCTTGTTCCAGGTCAAATAACCTATTGTGTAATGGCAAGATCAGATATGAATGAGCATGGCCGTTTGATAGCATCCTCAATAGGTATTGCCGTTCCCAAAGATAGAAATAACTGGGGATATATAAGCGAGGTTCACGGTTATGGTATGAATCAGCAGGAAGCGGCAGATATGTCCGAAGACCTGGCGGCGGATATGCTTGGGACGACACTGGGTTTGGAAGTTGACCCGAATCAAGCCTGGTCTGAAAAAGAGCAGGTCTATAAATCCAGTGGCCTGATTATCAGAACCTCTAATATTACACAAACAGCCAGAGGCCAAAAAGGTCTTTGGACGACAACCGTCGCGATTGCAATGTTATTATTGGATTGATAGTTTACGGAGAACATAGTTATGAGTGATCCACTAACACCTTATGGCAACAAGCCAATGGTTACACCTATTGTAAATGCAGTCAATTACGAATACAGTTCCTTTGAGGTGCTGCGGCAAATCACGGACGGTGAAATCGATGGTTATACCTATCATAGAGATGATAATCCTACAGTTCGGGCGGTAGAGAAGAAAATAGCTGCTTTGGAGGAAGCTGAAGATTGTATTATCTGCACTTCGGGAATGGCAGCATGCGCAATGGTTTATCTGACATATCTTAGTGCAGGTGACCATCTGATTTTGTTTCACGATATATATGGAGCCCATTATAAAGTTTCGCTCATACTTGAAAGAATGGATATAGAAATAACCTGGCTTGATGCCTGCGATGGACACAAAATTGCAGAATATGTTAAACCAAATACAAAAATGATATTTTGCGAAAGCCCCAGTAATCCTTTATGTAAGGTTCTGGATATTTCTTCTTTGCGAAAAGCGGCTGATAAGGTCTCAGCTTTGCTGGTTGTCGATAATACTTTTGCTACGCCTTACCACCAAAAACCACTTTCACTTGGTGCTGACATTGTGGTTCATAGTGCCACAAAGGGATTGGGTGGGCACAACGACCTTATGGCAGGAGCAATCGCCGGTTCAAAAAGCCATTATGATAAACTATGGTTTACCCGACAGGCTATTGGGACAACTTTGGATGCCTATTCCGGTTCTCTTCTGGAAAGAGGTCTTAAGACGTTTGGGATTCGAGCGGAAAAAATGGCAGCTAATGCTATGGCCATAGCAGAATATTTAGCGGACAATTCTAAAATTTCAAACATACGGTATCCGGGACTAAAAACTGATTCAGGCCATTCAATTGCTGCTAAGCAAATGAATAATGGGTTTGGAGGAATTATGGCATTTGATATTGGAAACAGCCAGGATGATGCTAAAAAATTTATAAGCGAGCTTAAAGTAATATGTCATGCCGTTAGTTTGGGAGCAACTGAATCACTGATTTGCATACCGTACCTTACAACTTTGCTTTATATGCCGCCGGAACGCAGAACCGTTTTTGGAGTAAGGTCTAATACGGTTCGACTATCTGCCGGAATTGAGAAAACCGAGATTCTTCTCGGGGATTTGGAACAGGCATTGAACAAATTAGAAATCAAATCTAAGCCGAAGACAAGAATTGATACTATAGAAACTCCTTCAAAAAGAAAAGGAGCTGATTATGCCGACATACGAATATAAATGCCAGGATTGCGGCCATAAATTTGAAAAATTCCAAAGCATGAAAGATAAACCTATAGCTAAGTGCCCGGAATGTAATGGAAAAGTGCAACGTCTTATTGGTAGTGGAGCAGGAGTTATTTTCAAAGGTTCTGGTTTTTATGCTAATGATTATGCCAAAAGTAATTCTCCGGCTTGTGGCCGAGACAGAACCTGTTGTGGACGAGATGTACCCTGTGATAAAAAGCCCTGCGAATAGCAAATAACAATTCATTATCAGAAGCACCCATATAACGGAAGTTGAATATGAGTATTTCTGCAAATTATGCGAAAATCAGGCAGGATATCCCAGACGATGTAACTATAGTAGTAGCTGCCAAAAAAAGAACTCCCCAAGAGTTAATTGAAGTTATCAACGCTGGCGCTACGGATATAGGAGAAAACTACGTTCAGGAAACCGGGCATATGTACAGTGCTTTGAGAAAAAAAGCCGCCGAAGTCAAATGGCATATGATTGGTCATTTACAAACCAACAAAATCAATAAAGCCTTACGAATCTTTGATGTAATTGAAACTGTTGACTCTCTTGAGAAGGCAGAAGCTGTTAATAAAAGAGTTGTAAAAGCAAAAAAACAGATGGTACCGGTTTTTGTAGAAATCAACATTGGCAGCGAAGATTCCAAAGCAGGTATACGGGTTGATGAACAAGAGCCTTTTGAAGACTACATGGAAAATCTGATTAAGGAGATGTCCCACCTTGAGTATTTACAAATTGAAGGTCTAATGACAATGGGACCTCGCTTCGGTAACCCTGAAGATGTAAGGCCGTATTTTAGAAGAACAAAAAGGATCTTTGGCAGAATCAAGAGTCTCGATTTATCCAATGTAAATATGAAGTATCTTTCTATGGGAATGAGCAATTCATACAAAGTTGCCATAGAGGAAGGGGCAAACATGGTTAGAATAGGTACTGCTGTTTTTGGTAAAAGGCCTTGTTCTATCGACTAAATGAGCTCGAGAGATTTGCCAAAAAAAATTACAATAGATTATGAAATAAATGACAAAATTAGCTCTTAAATATAATAGAACGTTACCTCAGATGTTATATTGGGAAACCGAAAAAGGCGTTGAATTTCTAGAAAGTGTTGGCGTAAAAGCTGATGATACGGTCTTGGATTTTGGCTGTCGGGTAGGTCATTACACCGTCCCTGCAGCAAAAGCTGTAGGAAGCAAAGGCACTGTATACGCTATGGATACTCAAGAGGATGCTTTAGCAGAATTGGAGCAAAAGAAAAACATACAAAAACAGACAAACATAAGAATAATCAAAACTTTTGGTCAGCTAAGCTTGCCGTTGAAAGGTAGTATCATTGACGTAGTTTTATTTTACGATGTCCTGCATTATCTCAAAGAGACCGATCGAAGAAAGTTATACAGGGAAGCTTTCCGAGTCTTGAAACAAAATGGCCTGCTTTCTGTTTATCCCAAGCATTGCTTGGGAGACAATCCAATAATGGAATTTCAGAATATGGGCATGGAAAACATCAAAGGGGAAATTCAAGATTCAAGTTTTGTTTTTAGTAAACAACATTGCGGCTTTATAAGTCATGACGATGGTCTTAATCAAGGCTGTGTTTTAAATTTTATAAAATGTAAGGAAAAGGATTGAAATGAAGGAAATTGAGATTTCAAGAACTATTATAGAACACTATCATAACAAATTGCTGGCTTGTCTCGAAAACGATGTTGTTGTGGTGGGTTCTGGACCTGCAGGTTTGACAGCGGCTTATTATCTTGCCAAAAACAAAATAAAAACAACAGTTCTGGAAAAAAGACTTTCAACAGGAGGTGGAATCTGGGGTGGAGCTGCGGGATATAATATTATCACCGTCGAAGATAAAACTATTTTAGAAGAAATAGGTGTTGCTACCCAGAAAAAGGAGAATTTATACACAGCCGATGCCATAGAATTCGCAGCCGCTCTGACCTATAGGGCTAAAAGTGCCGGAGCAGAGATATTTAATCTTACAGAGGCTGAAGATATTATTTTAAAAAACGATTTTGTTAAAGGAGTCGTTGTCAACAACACAACCATCAGGACAACAGGATTATTGGTAGACCCATTTTGTATTGCCGGTCGGTGTGTAATTGATGCTACAGGTCACCAGGCGGAATTGATTAATATGATCAAAACAAAAAAAGCGGATTTTCATCCTGGCCAATTACAGGAAGGTTTTATGGATGTTGAGAAAGCTGAGACTGAGGGTATTGAAAAAACATGTGAGATTTATCCCAGCCTTTATATTACGGGCATGTCTGTATGTTCTGTTTTCGGCCTGCCGAGAATGGGACCAATATTCGGGGGCATGTTGGCATCTGGAAAGAAAGCCGCTGAGCTGATAAATGAGAAAATTGAATCTACCAACACAAGCTGAGTGCTTTGAGCTAATAAAACAATATCATGTTCCTTTGCACATTGTAAAACACTGCCAGATTGTGTCAAGATTGGGGGTTTTCTTAGCACAAAAGCTAAAAGAAAAAGGCATAAAGGTAAATGTTGATCAGGTAGACAGGGCATGCCTTCTACATGATATTGCAAGAATTTGCGATATTAAAGAATCTGATTACGGCAGTTTTACAAGAAATGTTTCCGAGGAGGATAAAGCAAAATGGAATCAGATAAGACAAAAATACTATAAACTTGGCCATGAAGATGCTGCTTATGAAATCCTGAAGGAAAAATATCCGATACTTGCGTTGATTATAAAAAAGCACAGATATATGACCATGCTGAGTGAGACTAAAAGACCAAAAAGTTGGGAAGAAAAGTTAGTCTATTACGCAGATATGAGGGTTATGCATGATAAAATTGTTTCCTTGAAAGTCAGATTGGAGGATGGACACAAAAGAAATACCCGCCGGTATGAAACAAACTCCAATAATAATGTTAACAGAAACAAAGTTGATAGCTTGATCTACCAACTGGAAAAGGAAATTTTTGAAAAGATAGGTTTAGAGCCAACCGAGATTACAGACGAGTTAATTGACTCATATGACCATGATATACGGAACAGATAAGTGAAAATAACGATTGTATATGACAACGAGGCAAAAGAAGGGCTAAAATCAGGATGGGGTTTTTCGTGCCTGGTTGAAAACGATAAGAACATTTTATTTGACACCGGTAACAGCGGTCCAAAACTGCTTTATAACCTGCAAAAACTGCAAATTGACCCGCAGATTATCGATACGATAGTTTTATCCCATAATCACTGGGATCATACAGGTGGTCTTAAAACGTTACAAAAAGTAAACAGCAACGCAAACGTTATTGGTCCGAAGGATTTTTCAGACTTAAAGGATATATCAGAGGAGGTATTTACGACCGGTGCTTTAGGCAGCTGGCCGAAAGAACAATCTCTGGTTATAAGGACAGAAAAAGGAAATATTGTAATTACCGGCTGCGCTCATCCAGGTCTGGATAAGATTCTTCAAGAAGCTAAAACGCTGGGGGAAATCCACGGTGTTATAGGCGGCTTTCACGGATTTTCTGATCTTGACAAGCTTGCGGGTATCGAACTGTTAGGTCCTTGCCATTGTACTCGTTATATCAGTGAGATACGTCAAAGATACCCGCAGCATTTCAGGCAAATTTGTGCCGGCAGTATTATTGAAATCTGAAAACAAAATATGATATGAACTGGATACTATTATCACTACTTAGTGCGATCTCGGTTGCAACCAAAAATGTAATTACGAGGAAACTATCGTTCCGTACAGATAGAAGTGTAATTCTCTATGCCAAATACGTATTTGCTTCTATATTTGCAGTATTGCTGCTTCTTGTAACAGGTATACCCCTAATAGAGCCGGGCTTTTATTACTCTATATTCCTTGCTTCGGTTATAGATGTAATTGCAAGCTGGTATTTTATCCAAGCAGTAGCCTCAGCTCAATTGGCCAGGACTTTTCCTCTTGTCGCATTGACCCCGATTTTCCTGGTTGGAACTTCATTCTTTTTACTTGGTGAAGTGCCTTCATTTATCGGCTTAATTGGCATTATCGCTATAGTTTGCGGCGCTTATATGCTCAGATCAGAGAGCATAAAGGTAGGACTATTGGAACCATTCAGGCTTTTGCTTAAAGAGAAAGCTTCACGAAATATGCTAGTAGCTGCTTTCTTGTTTAGTTTCCTTGCTGTATTTTTCAAAAAAGCTATTTTGAACTCATCTGTTTATTTTGCCCTTTGCATAACGCAATTGTTAGCGATGCTGATTCTTTCGGCCGTGTTTGTTAAAAGAAAAACAATTGCAGCGATATATTCAAAGATCAAGAATAATTTCGGATTATTGTTCTTAAGTGGGTTTGTAGCATTTATAGCCGGCCTGACTTTGTTTGCCGCTTTCAAGATAGGATTAGCATCTTATGTAGTGAGTATAAAAAGGACAAGCATTCTGTTTACTATCATATTAGGATATATTTTCTTCAAAGAAGACCACCTTATCAGAAGCTTATTAATAGGCATCATTATGGCATTGGGAATTTTGCTGATATCTATTGGATAATGTCCAGACAAACTAAAAATACAAAAAAATCAACTGCGGCCTTACGCAAAAAATGTAAAGGGCTTTGTTGTCGATATTTTGCTCTTCCTATTGAACCCCCGCACGACTGGGATGATTACGATGACATTCGGTGGTACCTGGCACATGAAAATGTTACGGTGTTTGTTGAGGATGGAGATTGGTATCTGAATGTGAAGAACAAGTGCAGATATCTATCAGAAAAAGACTACTCATGCCAAATCTACGACAAAAGACCAAATATCTGCAGGCAATATAATCCCGGTAACTGTGATTTTACCAATGGCAAATACGATTATAATTTATATTTTGACAATGATCTTCAGATGGAAATTTACATGCGGATTAAATTTCCACAAAAAGCAGTAAAAAAATTTGGAAAACTAAAAAACACAGCAAAATGTCTTTAGTTGATTCGTTAAAAGGCAGAAAAAACGTTATTTTTCAGGAAAACGAAGGAGTAAACTCAGCGATTCATCTGATAAATGACTTCAGGGACAGAACATTTACCTTCAAGGGATTAAAAAAGAAATATTCCGGGCTCGATGGAGCAAGCCTTCTTAAACGGATCCAGGAAGAAATGGACAGTATGCTTATATTGTATCGCTATAGAACCAAGATAAAAACATATATAGATAAAAGAGGAATTGCCCAGGCAGAAATAAGACTGCTGGGGAAGGCAAGCACTATGAGCAGATATAATCCACTGGATGTAGAGTTACTTGTAAAAACTGAAATACCCAATCTATAAACAGATTATTTTCGATCAAAAAAAGGAAAGCTATGATATGAACACTGGAATTAATAGTAAAAAACGCAATTATATTTTTGGCCCGGTTCCTTCCCGAAGACTGGGAAGGTCACTTGGTGTCGACCTGGTACCTTTTAAAACCTGCAGCTATGACTGCGTATATTGCCAATTGGGCAGAACCACAAACAAGACTACAGAAAGAAAAGAATGGGTTCCTTTGCAGGACGTTATAAACCAACTCAAAGATCATCTATCTTCAAAACCTGATTATATTACCCTTTCCGGCTCTGGTGAACCGACCTTGTTTTCCAGACTCGACGAACTAATTTCCGCGATTAAAGAGCTTACCGATGTTCCGGTCGCGGTACTTACCAATGGCTCTTTACTGTGGTTGCCGGAAGTAAGAGAAGCTTTAAAAGCTGCAGATATGGTCGTTCCTTCACTGGATGCAGGAAGCAGCCAAATATTTCAATATGTCAATAGGTCTCATAGCGATATTACATTTAGCAAAATGCTTCAGGGGCTTGTGGATTTTCGCAAGATTTATAGTGGCCAATACTGGTTAGAGATATTCCTATTGGCCGGAGTAACAACCCCGCAAACAGAAATCAATAGACTCAAAACCTGTATAGCTGCTATACAGCCGGATCTAGTTCAGGTAAATACGGTTACTCGTCCGCCTGCGGAAAATTTTGCCGAGGCGGTGCCAAAGAAGCAACTAGAGGAAATAACCGCTCAATTATATGAAAAAGCGGAAGTTATTGCCGACTACAGAGACGTTCACAAAGAAAGGGATTTTACCGCCAGGCGCGAGGACATATTGACACTGTTGCAGCGGCGGCCTTGTTCTATTGAGGATATTGCAGCAGGTCTTGGTCTTCATCGAAATGAAGTTGTCAAATATGTAGAAGAATTATCTTTGGAAGGTAAAATCGAAACAAAACCACAAAACCAACAGCTTTATTACAAAGCAACTATTCAATGATAGAATGGAAAAAACAATGAAGATAATAGGAATTAATTGCAGTCCACGTAAAGGTCAAACAACCCAAAAAAGCTTAGAAATTTGCCTCAAGGCGGTTCACAATGAACCAAATAATATTGAAACTGATATTATCGAACTTGCTGATTTAGATATTTATGGGTGCTTGGGTTGTGGATACTGTAAAAAACAACTCAAATGCCAACAAAAGGATGATTTTAATTCATTAATTCCTGTTCTCAGCGACGAAGAAGTTGCAGGGATTATAATAGCAACTCCGGTTTACTTGGGAACGATGACATCACAGTGTAAGGCTTTTTTGGATAGAACGGTTGTGTTAGCACGCAATGGTTCTCTTCTACGCAATAAAGTTGGAGGTGTTTTAGCTGTAGGTGATGTACGAAATGGGGGCCAGGAACTTACTATACAGGCAATTCAGGCAGCAATGTTCTGCCATGATATGATATGCGTCGGTGGCGGCACTAGAGCGGCACATTTCGGAGCAGCTTTAGTTAGTGACCAACAGAAGGGTATCGAATGTGATGAAACAGGACTAGAAAGCGCAAGAGATCTTGGCTACAAAGTTGCTGGGTTGGCAATATTATTTAATCGCAATAGCAATGTTGTAAAAAAGAACAAGAAGACGGAGACGACCCTAAAGCTAACATAAATTTTATCTGAATTAAAAAGGATGTTATTATGGCAAAATTACCAGACGCAATTAAAAAAGCAATATCACAGCAAGACGTTTTTCCTGTAGCTACAAGCAATCAAAACGGGATTCCCAATGTAGTATACATCAAATATTTAAAGGTTATCGATGACCAGACGGTTTTGATTGCAGATAATTACCTTAATAAGACTAGGGATAATCTCTTAAACAACGGCAAAATCGCCTTTGTCATCCTTGATGGCGACAAAGGCTCTTTCCAGATAAAGGGTAAAGCAGAAAGATTTGAAAAAGGTTCTATGTACGACGAAGTACAAAGCTGGGTACCTGAAAGATTACCAAGGGCTGCTGCTGTCGTAATGACTGTAGAAGAAATATACAACGGGGCAGAACGGATTGGTTGAAATTAACATTTTATGAATATTACCATAACAAAACCTCGTATCGTAGCATTTGAAGTAACACGTAAATGCCAACTTAACTGTGTGCACTGTCGGGCAGCAGCTTCAGAAGAACCAGCAAAGGAATACTTAACTACAGAGCAGTGCAAACGAATTCTACTTTGCCTTGCCGAGTATAATAAGTGTGTAATCATACTCACCGGCGGCGAACCAATGGAAAGAGAAGACATCTATGAACTTATCGAATATGGTAATAATATAGGTCACAGGATGGCAGTGGCAACGTGCGGTTATCCGATCAATAATGACAGCATTAAAAAACTCAAAGCCTCCGGGGTATTAACGCTTTCTTTTTCGCTTGACGGTTCTGATCCAACTACTCATGATTCCTTCAGGAGAGTAACCGGCGCATTTGAGATTACCTTAGCTGCTATCGAAAAAGCCAGAAACAATGATATCAGATTTCAGATCAATACGACTATTACGCGTCGCAATATTGAGCATATACCCAAAATAGCTCAATTAGCACAGAAACTTGGTGCGTATTGTTTCAATCCCTTTATCCTCGTACCTACAGGTCGCGGCTCTGGTATATCAGATGAAATACTTGAACCTGATGTGTATGAAAGGCTTCTTATAGAACTGATGGGTCTCAAAAGCCAAAATTCAATAGACGTTCGTATTACTTGCGGCCCTCAATTCCGCAGGATAATGACGCAGAAGAATCCGGAAGTTTCCTCGGCGAAAAATAGGCGTAAAGGCTGTATGGCAGGCGGCGAATTTGCCTTTATAGGTTATCAAGGAGATATCCAAACTTGCGGATTTCTTGATATACCGGCAGGCAATCTTATTAATAACGATTATAATTTTGCGGATATATGGGAAAATTCTGCTTTTCTCAACGATATTCGAAATGTCTTATCATACCAGGGTAAATGCGGCCAATGTGAATTTGTTAGAAGCTGCGGCGGTTGCAGGGCCAGGGCTTACGCAATGACGGGTAACTACTTGGCTAGCGATCCGATATGTGATTATCAGCCGAAGTCAGTTGCATAGCAACTCATGGCAAGTATTATTACTCGTTAAAGGTTCAAAAATATTGGTATCGTCCCAAAGTTTGGGGATGATGAAATACTATCGGGGAAAAGCGTTTATCGCGTTAGGGCTAACAGCAGGTAAGAAAACGGTTCCGAGAGGCTCCCGGAGCTGTTCTGCCGTATAGCACCGACACGGCGCTCGGGTCGCACGCCTGCGTTGCCCTATCCTCCGTATCGGCAAGGAGATAGTAACCTTTTTGTCGGGCAAAAGCAA